>JAOUKJ010000692.1 GCA_029882675.1 Cyclobacteriaceae bacterium | reverse complement strand
GACATTCCATTCTGCCAAAATACCTATTACTTGTTTTTCCGTTCCTAATGAAGTGGTACAGGGTGTTGGAATTTGCCACACCGGTATCCATTTCAAAACCCGCTTCCACTCAGCACAACAAAAAAAACCAGCGGGGACGCCTTGCACCCACGCTGATTTACAGCACTTATTGTTATACTTGCTTACTTTGTCATTTTATCCGCTAAAACTCAATTTTATAGCTTAAGTTCGGAACCATTATTTTGGTATATTTTTGTTCGATGGTCTGTGTGTTCGTATTAAAAATATCGGAATTAAATTCCTTTGTTTGGGTGGCGTTCAATACTTGCAAAGCCCATACGGACGAATGATTTGGCTTGTTTTTCCGGTAAGAAAGGGTGCATGATACAATTGGAGTATCCGAATATTTTTCTGAAAACGCAACTTCCCCACCTGTTTCTCCATAAACAATAGTTTGTTGAGCGAGGGAACTTTGCATGTCGATGGGTTCTATCCTGTTGCCCCCAAGGTAATTGAGCCGGATGTTGGCACTGAAAATATTGTTATTGTCTTTGCCTACCTGCCACTCTTTTCCGATTAATGCATTTGCCACAAAGTTTTTATTGAATCGTGTGTTGCGCTCGATGCCATCACCCGCTGTGTACTTGGAATCAAAAAAAGAAGTGGTTAAAAGATAGTATAGCCCATTGTTTAGGTAGCGCTCCAGTGTCAAATCAACACCTAAATTTTTGCCCGTGCCTTTGCTTACTAACTCATGGTTGAAAAATAGCATGTTCTGTACGTTGATGGTGGATATATAGCTGCTTGACGACACGGGAACATCATTCAAATATTGATAGTATGGCTCGATACTCAATCTTAAGTTGTCAGTGAGCATCGTATTATAGGACAGCACCAAATGGTTGGATTTCATCAATTCCAACTCCTTGTTGGGTCGATTGCCCAATTCGTCCTTAATGAAATAAAGTGGAAGCGATTCGGTCTTACTGTGTAAACCGTAAGCTAAAGCCATATTACTCCTTGTATTTAATTGGTAATTAAGCCCAGCTCGGGGTTCAACTGAAAATTTCTCATTCAAATGAAAATATTGAGTGTGAACCCCTGCGTTTAAGGTGATTTTCGGAGATAAGAAGAATTGAGACTGACTATAAAACTGAAATAAAACAGACTGTCCCTTTTCGTTGACAATATTTTCGGGCAAGGCCGCTGCTGTTTCTGCATGATCAACGGATAAATCATAACCCAGGTTATTGATGTAAAACCCGGTTTGGTTAATAATGCTCTCACTCAAATAAGAGGTCAAACGAGATTGCAAAGTCAGTTTATAGTTATTCTTTTGAATATCTGATTGCAGGTGTTCCTGAAAGTCATCATCCAGGTACTGCTCTTTGAAGGATAGGCCATTTCCGGAATAAGCGAGTGCTGTTTTAAGAGAAAGATTGGGACTCAATACTAACTTGTGATTAAGTCCGGAAGCAAACATATACAGAGCGGTTTGGGAATTTTCCCGATCCGCTTTTGATTTCCATTCTGTGGAGTCAAGCGCATCTGTATCAATGGCGTCATAAGCACTTGTACTCCAGAGAGAAAATGTTCCAGCTTTTTCCGTTGGCAAATTTAATTTGAAAGACAAATCCTGATATTTGAGTATGCCCGCATCACTTGGCAATAACGGACTTACGAGTGCCATGGTAGAATACCGGTAGTTAAGTAAGTATGAAGCATCGTTGCCCCTTTTAAAAGGCCCCTCAGTCGCAAAATCTACCCCAAGAAGTCCGGCCTGTATGGTTTTTTCCCTTTTGGAGGAATTGCCTGTGCGCAAATTGATGTCAAATACACCTGAGGTAGCATTACCATATTCCGATGGAAATGCACCTGTCATAAAATCACTGTTACTCATCATCTGGCTACTAAGCACTGTCAAAAGTCCCGCGCCGGCTATTTCCATGTCGGCAAAGTGATTGGGACTAGGGACTTCTACCCCTTCTATTCTCCATAACAGACCTGCGGGGCTATTACCCCGAACGGAGATACCATTGCTGCTGATAGAGGGAGTGGCTACTCCGGCAAAGGAAGAGACCAAGCGGGCAGGATCATTTAAGCCACCCGCATAGCGTTGGGTTTCTTCTACTGTAAATTGCCTGCCACTTACGGTAGTCATCTCATTTATGGCTTTGTCCTTTTCTCTTTTGTATACAACAACTACTTCATTCAGGCTGGTTATTTCTTCCTTCATACCTATTTCAAGCACCACTTCCTTTCCTGAACTAACCAGA
>JAOUKJ010000693.1 GCA_029882675.1 Cyclobacteriaceae bacterium | reverse complement strand
GGCTACCATCAACGACTTGCGCAAAGCCACCACGGGAAACAATGAGTGGGTGGATCGTCACATCAAGGCCTTTGAAGAAATAGGCGCTGACGGTATTGGCCGGGCCAAGAGCAAGCTATGCAGTGGCTGTCATGACCCGGCCCTGATGCTGGCCGGAAAGATGGATCGGCCCATCGACCGCAACCTGCCCGAAGCCCAGGCGGGACTCACCTGTCTGGCCTGCCATGCCATAGACAAAATACACAACCAGATTGGAAACGCCAATTACAATCTCGCCGATGAGCAGGAGGATCCCTACCTGTTCCCGACCAGTGAAGAGGGAAGTATTGGGGCCTTTCTGCATGATGCTGCCATCAAGGCAAAACCCGAAGTGCATATGCAACAGCTGATGAAGCCTTTCTTCTCCAAAAGTGAATATTGCATGACCTGCCATAAAGTAAACCTGCCCGAATCCATCAATAATTATCGCTGGTTGCGCGGACAGGATGAATTTGACAACTGGCACGACAGTGGGGTATCCGGAAATGCTTCCAGAACCTTTTATCTGCCTGCCTTCAAGCGGGAATGTCAGGATTGCCATATGCCTCCTGAACCGGCCCCACTTGGAGACCTGGCCGCCAACAACGGCACTGTCCGGTCGCACCGTTTCATCGCCATCAATACAGCCCTGCCCTTTATCAGAAATGATACAGCTACATTAAAACGGATAGAACATTTTCTTCAAAATGAAAAGCTGGGAGTAGATATCTTTGCTGTTTCAACGGAGAGCCACCCCGAACCCCTAATGGCTCCGGAACAAAAGAACCTGATCCTGAAAGCCGGTGAGCGGGTAACGGTAGATGTTGTGGTACGCAATAAGGGTGTTGGACATACCTTTCCGGGCGGCACCAACGACTCCAATGAAGGATGGTTGGAATTTACCATCAAAAATAAGGAAGGAAAGAACCTGATCATTAGTGGGTATATCGGTGAAAACAACCACCTGGACGAAATGGCTCATGTTTTTAAGGCCGTTTTTGTTGACAAAAACAGCAAACCCATTCATCAGCGTAACGCACAGGATATCTACGTCAATGTTTTTTCAAACGTGATAGGCCCCGGAACAGCTGATATCGCACATTACAGCTTCATCATACCCGAAGACCTGGCTGGACAAAAACTGACTATGAAAGCGCGTTTACTCTGGCGAAAGTTCGATCAAAACTATATGGAATTTGCCTATAAGGCAAACCCGGAAGGATTTAAGCAGTTTAAAGAAGTTCCTAAACTACCCATAACAGAAATCGCCGGGGATGAACTGAATTTTACGGTGTCAGCCCGTGAAACAAACATCGCTGTTGAGAAAAACGAAAAGGACAGCTACTCTGCTTCTGATTGGATTCGTTTTAATGATTACGGCATTGGACTGCTGCTGGAGAATGACACACGAGGCGCTATCCGGGCTTTTGAAGTGGTGGCTCAACTTCAACCCGACCGACTGGACGGTCCGCTCAACCTGGCCAAGACGGCCCTCAACGAAGGAGGCCTTGAAGAGGCTTATCTCCACCTGAAAAAATGTGAGGAAATAAAAAAAGGAGATCCACAGGTGGCCTGGGTATGGGGCAGGGTTCGACAGGAAGACGGCTTGTATGAAGATGCCATATCTGCCTACAACTATGTATTAAAGTCTTTTCCGGAAGACCGCGCAGCAAGACGTCAATTGGGACGGACGTACTACCTCGATCAGCAATATCAAAAATCAATCGAGGCTTATGAGTCTGTGATCAGAATCGATCCTGAAGACCGGGAGGCCTACTACCACCTGTCGCTCAATTACCGGGCCCTGGGCAATGAAGCCGAGGCCAGCCGGATGGAAAAAGCTTTTAACTATTACAGTATTGATGAATCGGCTGCGGAGACGGCTTCCAAATACCGAATGGGAAATCCCGGAGCCAATCTGATGGCGCAGGACATTAGAGTGCATAGGCTTGAGTTTATTAAGTAGTGCGTGGTGATCAGAAACGCAAAGAAAATTTTACTTTCCGGTTATAGAAAGTATCAAATTCCATACTTTTACTCAAAAAATACCTGCTGATGAAAAGCCGCCTGATCATACTTTCCATTTTGTTATTTCATTTCATGAGCTGTGAAAAGAAAGACAAACCCCAGGAAACCCTGGAATTCACCCGGGAAGAAACTGATTATACGGCCAGCCATGAGGATGAAAAAGCAGGGCATATACAGTTTACTGACATCACTGCCGAAGCCGGCATTGCCTTCACACATTATACCGGGGC
>JAOUKJ010000130.1 GCA_029882675.1 Cyclobacteriaceae bacterium | reverse complement strand
CAAAGTATAAAATTTGGTGTAAGTGGTATTCATCATACGTTTACACCGGGAGCATATGCCATCAAGTCAAATGTAGAGGTAGACACTACCTTTGGAAGTACACCGGTCAATGCAATGGAACTGGATACCTATATAGAAGATGATATTACGATTACAAAAAGATTAAAGGCCAACCTTGGCATACACGGTTCAACCTTTATTGTCCAGGATACCGGGTATTTTTCACTACAGCCCCGGGCGGCGTTACGGTTTATGTTTGATGATAAGTCTTCCATAAAGGCCTCCTACAGTCAGATGACCCAGTATATCCATTTACTCACGAATTCGGGGATTGGTCTTCCCACAGACCTTTGGGTGCCTTCGCTCAAAACCATAGCTCCTCAATGGTCAGAGCAGTCGGCATTGGGGTATTCCCGGGGTTTTAACCATTCCTTTGAACTGACGGTAGAGGGATTTTATAAAAGAATGAGAAACCTCATTGAATATCAGGAGGGAAGTAGTTTTCTGAATTCAACAGACGATTGGCATGAGAAAATTACTGCGGGGAATGGAACAAGTCGTGGGGTGGAAGTTTTTCTCCAGCGAAAAACAGGACTCGTAAATGGTTGGATAGGTTACACCTGGTCAAACACCACACGCCAGTTTGCCGCCCTGAACGAAGGGCGCCCTTATCCCTATAAGTATGACCGGACACACGATGTAAGCATCGTGTTAAATACAAAACCCCGGGAGGACCTGGAAGTATCAGCGGTCTGGGTATATGGTACCGGAAACGCCATTACCTTGCCCCGGGTGAAATATCCGGGGGATCCCAATAGTGTTTTCTTTACAAACAGGTATAATGCAGGTAACCCGCAAAAAATAATAGATTATGGTGACAGAAATTCCTTTAGGGTACCGGCATACCACCGGATGGATATCAACCTGACCTGGTATAAAGATACCCGTTGGGGTGAAAGGGCCTGGTCATTTGGAGTATACAATGTTTATAACAGAAAAAACCCTTTTTATGTGACCCTTGGAGAGGATAATAAGGGAAGGCCAAAGTTTATTCAACACAGCCTGTTTCCGTTTATTCCATCGGTGAAATACTCTTTTAAATTTTAAGAACCATGCGTATTATTTATTTTTGCCTGTTTTTTCTCACGTTTGCCTGCGAGACAGTTGTTGATATTGTTGTACCGCTGGAAGAACCCCGGGTGGTGGTCAACGGATCTTTTAACGAAATAGGGCAATGGAAATTCTTTGTGAGCAAGTCAAGCCATATCCTGGATGATGCAAACCCTCCGATTTACGATAGTGCCATTGTGAAAATATTTGAAGGCGAAAGCGAACTGGCGACCCTCCCTTATGACGGTGTTGGTTTATATTCAGTGGATAGTATTCTTCCCGTAGGGGGTGTAACGTATCGTGTTGAAGTTACCGTGCCTGATATTGGGACAGCTTATGCTACTTCTGTTTTGCCTTCAAAGCCAATGATAACTTCAGTGATTTATGATTCGCTGGTGTTTGCTACAGCCCCTAATATTAACCCAAAAAATGCGATATATATTAAATTTAAAGACAATGGAGAGGAGAGGAATTATTATATTCTTAATCTGAAAGAGGAAAGTGTGCAACGTGGGGGTAGGGTATATGATTCCGATGGAACTTATGTGACTTTAGAGGCAGACACTGCATGGCGTTACCAATATTTTTCTACAGAAGACCCGCTGATTAGTGCAGGAGAGGGGTTTAATAACGCCCGATTGATCTTTAGCGATGAATTTTTTGATGGAAAGGAGTATGAGGCAAGAATAGATGTCCCGGCTTATGGTACGGTTTTTCGCTACAGGGTAATTATGCACAGCATTACTGAAGATGCCTATTTATACTACCAGTCTCTGGTGAAGCAGCGAGAAGCCTTACACGATCCCTTTGCCGAACCGGCCAATGTATATGGCAATGTAGAAGGGGGCTATGGTATTTTTTATGGGGTGGCGGCTGATAGTGTGGATATCGTTTTATAATAGACCTTCCTCCTCTCCATATTCCATTTCCGGTTCAGCAAGTAGGGTAGGAGGAAAAAGGTCTTCAACAGCAATCTCAAAACCGGGTATGGTCACTGATTTTACGATACCTTCCTGAACATATTCTTTCTTTTTAACGAATACACCCTTTTCGTTGCGGTAAAAAACCCTGATCCACCGGGCCTGTGTATCCACGACCCAGTATTCGGGCACGCCTGCCTTTTCATATAGATCGTACTTTATTTTCAGGTCACGATTAACTGCAGATGGCGAGATGATTTCGGTCATGAGATCCGGCGGCCCTTTGCAGCCTTTATCGTCCAGTTTGGAGTGGTCACATACCAAACAAATATCGGGTTGCACTACAGATTCGGTTTTCTGGCCATCTTCGTCGGTGGTATAAAGACGAACATCAAAGGGCGACAAAAATATCTCACATTGTTCTGAAAGCCCAAGGTTTAACATTGCTTTGGTCAGGCGCAGCAATATCTGTTGGTGTCTGGTAGAAGGGCCCGGTGACATTTTCAACACCTTGCCCATAATCAACTCCACTCTTTCCTTCAACTGCCAGGTGAAGTACTCGGCATAGGTGTATTTTTTGTTGAGGTCAAGTTGGTCTAGTGAGGTAATCATTTTAAGGGGGAACTGTTCAATTGGGGAATTGATAGTTGGGGCAGGGAGTGTGAGGAATTAAAGTTAGGGAAAATTGTTGATAAATAATACTACAGTTTAGAGGCGGGTGATCTAGTGTTGAGGAATGGTATGGGCCACTTAATTGATTATTTTGTTTAATTTTGAAAAGATTATCTATGCTAAAAAGTAAAGCGTAAGGCTGCTGTCAAAAAGTTTTTATCATTTCTTAATCTTATAATAATGAAAAACATCGCATTCAAAAATAGCCTGTTGGTTATGGCCATTGCCCTTCTGTGCTCCTGTGAAAAGGGTTATGAAAAATCTTTTTTTGGGACGATCACTTTCAATGGGAAAGTGGTCTTTAGTGAAGGACTAATTTGCCGCCCTGACGGTTCCTGAACCTGATATATTCGTCGTAACATTCGGTTGTCCTTTATACCTGATATTTCCACTTCCTGTTATTGTGGCTTTTAATGTATTGCTGGCAAATACCCTGGCATTGCCGGAGCTTGTAATAGACACTTCACAATTTTCAGATTCCAAAGGGTAGGCATAGTAATTTCCAGATCCGGAAATCTTCAGTGCCATGTCCCGGGCTGAACCGGAAAAGTTTATGCTACCGGATCCGGAAATATTGGATACTAAGCTGTTTGTATACAAGGCCAAATCTATCTCGCCACTCCCAGACAATGCGATACTTGATTCATTGGAAACGGTGAGAGTTCCTGTACTTATGATCTGACCACTACCGGATAAATTTACATCAAGTACTTCAAGATTGTCAAATCCTTCAATTTCTATTTTCCCTGAACCACTAAGGTGAAATTTATCCATATGTGGTGAAGTGATTTTGACAGTGAGGTCATAATGGCGATACACTGCAGGGCGGAGCTTTATTTCCCAAATGTCATTGATGATATTGGTCTGTACCCTGTCAATGATATTCTGTTGTCCTTCCAATACTATAGATTGTTCTGTCCCTTGAATAATGACTACATCAAAGGCGCCTTGTAAGTCTATTCCGTCAAAATATTCCATTTCAAGTTCCTGAGATACGATGGGCCCCACTCCCCGGATTCCAAATACTTCTTTTTGGCAGGAAGTAAAGACGAAGGATAAAAAGAAAAAACCAATGGTTGCGAAGACTAGTTTCTGAATTTTCATGATATTAAAATTTAAAATTGCGTTGAGTTTTACCTTATAAACTGAAGACAACTCAACACAATTTTACCCCTACCAGGGTCTTTAATATTTTCCCACCTTTTTTTGAAGTAGGAGCGTAACATTTTCACTCCTACTTCAACTCCAGGGCTTCAACATCGTCATCAGCGATGCCCCTTATCTTCTCAAAAGCAGTTTTCATTTCTTGTAGTTTGTCCGGCTTGGTTACTGCCAGGTTATTTTGTTGGTTTATATCATCCTGCAGGTTATATAACTGGTATTCCTCCGCATTACCCAGCTCAATATTCACCTGTTTATTCACGGCCGGTCCTTTATAGGGCGGTATCATGGCCCAATCGCCTTTTCGGAAAGCCGTGCGGGTGGTGGCCTCCAGTATCAACTCGTCTCTTCCTTCCGTACTTTTACCCATCAATACATCCAGCATTTCTTTGCTGTCCTGATTGCTTTCACTACTCCCTGTTAGTTTGGACAGTGAAGCAAACAGATCAATTTGCGAGATCATGGCATCCGAAACGGATGGTTCTATTTTTCCTTTCCAGTAGGCTATAAAAGGCACACGGGTACCTGCCTCAAACAGGCTGTATTTACCGCCCCTGAGTGGCCCCCATGGCGTGTGCTTTCCGATCTTTTCTTCGGCATCGTCATGATATCCATCGTTGAGTACCGGTCCGTTGTCACTGGACAATACGATGAGGGTATTTTCAAGCAGGCCTTCTTTTTCAAGGGTGTTGATGAATTCACCTATACACCAGTCTGCTTCGGCAATGGCATCACCACGCGGCCCCATACCTGTTTTACCGGCAAACCTTGGGTGTGGCGTACGTGGCACGTGGGGTTGTTGTAAAGCGTAGTAAAGGAAGAAAGGGGCCTCTTTATGGGCAACAATATATTTCTGCGCCCTGATCAGGAAGGTATCAGCCATGTCTTCATCCACCCATTTGGCGGCCTCTCCACCTTTCATAAACCCTATACGGGGTATCCCATTTACGATGCTGTTGTTGTGGCCGTGGTGCCATTTCATTTTCAGCAATTCGGGATTGTCTTTTCCTGTGGGCTCGCCGGGAAAGTTTTCTTTATAACTGACCTGGATGGGGTCGTTGGGATCGAGCCCGGCCACGTGGCCGTCTTCTATGTAGACTGTAGGCACACGATCTTGTGTAGCTGCCATGATATAGGAATAGTCAAAGCCTACTTCATTGGGTCCCGGGGCTATTCGCTGGTTCCAGTCCACGTTGCCGCTACCCAGGCCCATGTGCCATTTGCCTACTACTCCGGTATGGTAACCCTGTGCCTGAAGCATACGGGGTATGGTCATTTGGGCCGTGTCGATGAGTAACGGGGCCGTTCCGGGCAGGATTTTGGCGTCCTTATTACGCCAGGGGTAAGTCCCGGTAAGCAGGGCATAGCGACTGGGCGAGCAGGTGGCTGAAGAAGCATATCCGTTGGTGAACCGTACACCTCCATTGGCCAGCCGGTCAATGTTGGGCGTCTTCAGTTCGGTTGATCCATAACTTCCCACATCTCCATAACCCAGATCATCGAGGTAGATAAAGATGATGTTGGGCAGGGCCGGTTTATTTTCGGTAATAGTTGTTTCTTTGGTGTTTCCGCCGGAGTTACAGGCAATAAAGGTCAGGGCCAAAAGCACGAAAAAAGACAGATTCAGGAAGTTGGTTTTAGTCATAGTGGTTTTTTGTTTTTTTTGAGCGCATATGAATTCAAAAATATTGAAAAGGACTTACGCATCAAATATAAACAGACAAATTAAAATGAGGTTGCTTCAAAAGTATTTGAGTAGAGAAAAAGATGGCTAAAGCCAGTTGCAATCAAGGCAACCAACACCTTTAACAAAGGTCGTTGTGGAGTCATTTGAATACTTAAACTTCATCATAGTATCTGTTTTAAATTCAGGTGTCAACCACCACTTCATACCTTCACCTTCCCGGAATAAAGAATCACCAACATTCAAATTAAAAGCCGCCAGGATATATTGTGGTGAACAATCAGTATACAACACCTGGTTTTTTGTATCAAATAAATAACCCCAGGTTCTTCGGTGGAAGGTATCTTGTACTATATTCTCAACAGCAATACATCTCAATGTATCATTTACATACAGGGGGTAAGCCGGATCCACAATGATACCACAATCCACTACATCACCTGAGGAATAAGGCATCCAGCTTTTTTGAGGGTCAAGGGTGCTGACAGACAGTAAATCCTCCGCAGTACTGAGTTTTTCTCCTGCTTTCCATAGTTCCACATCATATTCTCCAGGCCCTAATTTATCAGAAATTCTAAAGACCCATTGGTCGTTGGGATAGTCGTGGTAACAAGCGGTCATCATTTCGTTATTTATCCTGACCTGGTATGGGGGAGTGAGAAATTTATCGGAGGTTTGTATCTTCACCCGTATGAATTGGTAAGGAGTACCTGATTGATCAATAAGATCAAAATGCCAATACTCTTTTTCACGGCATGAAATGCTCAGCAAAAGAAAAAAATAAATAATTAGCAGCCGACCCATTACCGTAATTTTATTAATAAAAGAAAGCCTTTAACTCTATCCCGCCGACACACTTTTTAAATGACCTCATCTTGAATTAAAAATAGGGCTTTTGTTATAAAAAAGCAAAAAAATAGAAACCCTCGTTCCCATTTAAAGCGAGGCATTAAAATAGCCTGATTCCTGTTTTTTAACCTATGGCGGTCAGGAAAATGGTTTTTCCCTATTTATTTACATATTCCAGCCTTCTGTTCACCAGATCATCGGGGTTATCGGTCCAGGATTTATCGAAAATATTTTCCGGTACGGTCAGGTTAAAATCGTCCCGCACGGACTCCAGCAGGGCCACAGTGTTTAAAATCAGGTTGGCCTCGGTTTCTGTTTTAGCGCTTTTCAAAGTGCCCAACAAGCCGGCCTCTACGTTATTGTTAGTGGCCAGGGCCAGAAATTCCATGGCCCTCACTTTCACCAGATTTTCAGGGTCTTTCTTCGACAGCGCCTTTGCCTTTTTAAAGAACGGCCGGGCCTGTTCGCCAAAGGTAGTGCATACAATCAGGCCCCAGTAACGTTTCCAGGGATTGTCTGAACTTAAGGCTTTTTCAATACCATTCTTTGCCTTGTCAAAAGACAGAAAAGAGAGGTCGGCAATGTCTACCAGTTCACTAATTAATTCCTTGTTGTCCTGGCCAAATTTTACCGGATTGGAAAGGCCTTTTTCCAGGAAATAAGACTCCGGAAAAAAGCTCAGGTCGGGCATGGACTTTACCTGCTGTTGCAATTCACTCCTGAGTTCTTTTAATACCAGAGCATAAGCAGGATCTCCTGCCAGGTTGTTGGTTTCGTGCGGATCTTTTTCAAGATCATACAAGGCCTCAGGCGTACGGGGCTTGAAAAATTGCTGCTGTACTTCGTTGAGTTTGCCTTCCTGATAAATCTGTGCCCACTCCTGGTAAGCCAGCATTTTATACCGGTAGAAATTGAAGAGGGCGTCGATATTAAAGGGCTGATAATTACGCATGTATTTTAAATTCCCTTTGCGCAAAGCCCGCACAATATCGTATTTTTCATCGAAGCGGTCGGCATAGCTGAATGTGGTGTTTCGCTTTTCCAAATCAGCTTTTGAAACTCCTTGACCCAAAAAGGGCTTGCCATCAATCTGTTCGGGAATGGCCACACCGGCCAGGTTGAGTACAGTGGGAGCCAGGTCGGTAAACTGGACAAAAGCATCTGTACGACTGCCTTTGGCTATCGGTACAAGGTGCTTCCATTTTTCCGGAACATACACCACCATCGGCACATGCACTCCGCTTTCATAGATATAACCTTTGCTGCGGGGCAATACGCCTCCATGATCTCCATAGTAAAAGATAAAAGTGTTTTCCATGAGTCCCTCTTCCTCGAGCTGCTTAATAAACTGCCCCATGGACTCATCGGCCTTTTGGTGTAAATCACGGTACAATGCATTGGTATAACGGTAGGCAGGTGTATTGGGGTGGTAGGGAAAAGGCGTCATATCATCCGGCGAAGTTTTGGTTTTAGTGTTTTGCATGTCTTCTTTAGAGAAGTGCAACCGCCCTTCGTGTGTAATGCCGAAGTTTTGTACATGAAAGAACGGTTGTCCGGGTTTCCGTTTTTTATAACTGGCCTTATTGGACGATTCGTCCCATACGCCTGCTGTTTTTATAATATTATAATCCTCCTTGCTGTTGTTGGTGGTATAATACCCGGCTTTGCGCAGGTAGGTGGGGAACATATCCAGACCTTCAGGCATGGGCACGCGCTCCATCCGTCGATGATATTGGGCGCCAATGCGGGGCCCGTAGCAACCGGAGATGATCGTACTTCGTGCAGCGGAACACACGGCGGCCTGTGAAAAAGCATGGTTGAAAACGATGCCTTGTTCTGCCAGACGCTCAATATTGGGCATGGCCACCCCACCCTCATCATAGAGTTTCAGGTAGTGTTTGGAGTTGTCTTCCGTCACCAGCCAGACAATGTTTGGCCGCTCAGGGGCTGGAGCCTCCTGGTTTTTACGTACGGGGATAAAGGCCATTATTATAATAAGGCATAGAATGGCAAGTGCCCGGAATATGTTGATTGTCATTTTCATTTTAGAAATTAAAAATAAAGGGGTTGATCATGTTTTGAATGGTCGGTGAATTGTTTTTTTGAAGTGATATCCCTGTTTTCACTTCAAAAGCAATTTGTTCATTTATTCAATGTGTAAAAGCGTGTGCTACTGTTCCTGCGCCTTCTATCCAGGATACTTTCAGTGTGCTTTCTGTTAGTTCATCCACGATCCAGTATTTGGGATAGGCCCCTTCCTGAGTGTATTGCAGAGACGTTTCGTTTGATTCCCACATCCACTCCCCATTTACAATCACGCTGGATTTTAAAGTCCAGCTGGTCGTGTTGTCGGACTTTATGGTCAGTGTTGATTCTTCAAAGGTCAGGTCAAAGCCATGAATCAGTACGGAGTCCATTCCGGTGCCTTCAGCAGAAGTGGATTGGTATTGCCAGGGCATAGCGGTAAGTAATTCGGTTTTTGTAGGCAGTTCTTCTTCACAGCCCATGGCGAGCAATCCGGCGATGAGGGCCAGTGGCAGGGCTAAAAATGAGATCAAGCTTGCTTTTTGTTTCATAACAATACAAAAATGAAAAAAAATAGTGGAAAAGAAAAAGGCAACAACAGTACCCGACCAATTCACGGCTCCTTCCTGCTTGCCTCATTACCTCTCTGCCTCCCTGCGGCTCTCTAATTCTCCCTTTCCTTTCTGCTTCTCTAACCAATTATTCTGATAAAAATCATCCCCACAAAAGCCC
>JAOUKJ010000129.1 GCA_029882675.1 Cyclobacteriaceae bacterium | reverse complement strand
CAAAATCACCAACCTCGCTGATAAAGACCTGAAAGGGACAGCCAAAATATTCTTCTTCAACGCGCTGAACATGCAACCCATTGGTGCAGAAATACTTCGTAGTAATGATACAAACCCGTTTACGCTACCCCATGGTAAAAGTACTTCCGTAAGTTGGGACATCCATATACCGGAAGGGTACCAAGCCATCACCTACCGGGTAGTGGCACAGGCCGGCCATTTCTCCGATGGTGAAGAAATGGCCATACCCGTACTCACCAACCGCATGTTGGTGACCGAGGCCCTGCCCCTGCCCATTCGCGGCGGACAATCAAAAACCTTTGTGCTGGACAAACTGGCCAACAACCAGTCCACGACCCTGACACACCATAAGCTCACCTTGGAGTTCACCTCCAACCCGGCCTGGTATGCCGTGCAGGCCCTCCCCTACCTGATGGAGTATCCGTATGAGTGTTCGGAGCAGGTTTTCAGCCGTTTTTATGCCAATGCCCTGGCTTCGCACATTGTCAATTCCAGTCCGCGTATAAAGGCCGTATTCGAGGCATGGAAAGGCAGTCCGGAAGCTTTCCTCTCCAATCTGGAAAAAAACCAGGAGTTGAAAGCGCTTATGCTGGAGGAAACCCCCTGGGTGTTACAAGCCACTGATGAGCAGGAGCGTAAGAAAAGGGTGGCTCTGCTGTTTGATGTCAACCGGATGCAGGACGAACTGGGCCGGGCCATGACCAAACTGCAACAGGCACAGCTAAACAATGGCGGATGGCCCTGGTTTAAGGGCATGCGTGAAGACCGGTATATCACCCAACACATCGTGACCGGCCTTGGCCACCTGGATCACCTGGGCGTGGGTATAATACAGGACAACGAAAAGGTAATGCACATGATGCAACAGGCCGTCAGCTACCTCGACGGTGAAATCCATGACGACTACCAAAGCTTGAAAAAAAGGACTGATGATCTGAAAAAAGAACACATCACCCGTTCACAGATACATTATCTCTATGCCCGGAGTTTCTTCCTGAAAGAAGTGTCTCTGGATGCAAAAAACAAAGAGGCCTATACCTACTATCTGGAGCAGGCCGCCAGCTACTGGAACAAAAAAGACCGCTACACCCAGGGGATGATCGCCCTGGCCCTGCTCCGAAATAATGCCGATGGTCATAAAAAAACCACAGATATGATCATGGCCTCGCTCCGGGAAAATGCCATCCAACACGAAGAACTGGGTATGTATTGGAAAGAAAACACTGGCGGCTATTACTGGTATCAGGCCCCCATTGAGACCCAGTCCCTGCTCATCGAGGCTTTTGATGAGGTGGCCAATGACCGGGAAAGCGTTGAAGCTATGAAACTCTGGCTCCTCAAGCAAAAACAAACACAGGACTGGAAAACCACCAAGGCCACAGCCGCCGCATGCTATGCGCTGTTGTTGAGCGGCACAGACTGGCTGGTTAGTGACACGCCCGTAGAGCTATGGATAGGAAGGGAAAAGATTGATCCCTTCACCACTAACGGGAGCAAACCTGACGCCGGTACCGGCTATTTCAAAACCTCCTGGAATGGCGGGGAAATCAGTCCGGAAATGGCCACCGCTAAAGTCACCAAAAAAGATGATGGTGTAGCCTGGGGGGCGTTGTACTGGCAATATTTCGAGCAGTTGGACAAGATCACACCACACAAAACGCCCTTGCAACTGGACAAGAAGCTCTTTCTGCGCAAGAACACCCCTTCCGGCCCGGTGATCACCCCGGTAGAGGAAGACACTGCCCTAAAACCCGGCGACAAGATCAGGGTGCGGATAGAACTACGCTCCGACCGCGATATGGAGTATGTACACATGAAAGACATGCGGGCCGCCGGGCTGGAGCCCGTCAATGTGTTCTCCGGCTACCGCTGGCAGGACAACCTGGGGTATTATGAAAGTACCAAAGACGCCTCCACCAACTTCTTCTTTGATTATTTACCCAAAGGGACTTATGTTTTTGAATATGATCTGACCGTAAACATAGCCGGGAACTTCTCCAATGGCGTCACCAGTATTCAGTGCATGTATGCCCCGGAGTTTGGGGCGCATTCGGAGGGGGGGAGGATAGTAATTAGTAGTAAGTAGTAAGTAGTAAGTAGTAAATAGTAAGTAGTAAGTAGTAATTAGTAAGTAATAAAATACCAACCCTTTTTGCTATAATATTTTCTATTTGCCCTGGTGTTGGAAACTTTTCTTCATGCGATTGCGAAAAAATTACTATTTTACCAACTGAACTTTAACCAGTAAATCGCATGAATCCTTTTTCTTCGTCCCAGTGGGGCCTAAAAAAATACAGGGGGGCTGTGGGATCAGTTTTTTACATATTTTTTCTGATATGCATCTTTTATTCATTCACTTCTTGTGATCAGAAGGCACCTCTACCGCCCGCTGATCCGGACAATGGCGGACTTGCCCTGCCCGAAGGATTTGAGGCTGTTGTGGTAGTGGATAGCCTGGCAGGTCGGGCCAGGCAAATGGCCGTAAGTGAGGCAGGAAACATCTACATCAAATTGCGTTTTGAGCGTGAAGGCGGTGGTAATGTGGTGCTTAGCGATACTACCGGGGATGGCAAAGCAGACGTGATTCAGGAGTTTGGCCAATACAAATACGAAGGCAGTTATGGCACGGCCATGCGCATATACAATGGTTACCTGTATTTTAGCACAGAGCTGGCCGTATATCGCTCCCGGCTCATTCCCGGACAGGCTCTACCCGACACCCTGATTGAGACCATCGTCATTGACGACCATGCACACGGACGCCATGAACACATTGCCAAACCCCTATCATTCGACAACAAGGGTTTCATGTACGTACCCTATGGGGCGCCTTCTAACGCCTGCCAGGAGCCCAAACGTACACCTGGCCAGGCAGGCCAGGATCCCTGCCCCCAATTGGAACAGCATGCCGGGGTTTGGGTATACGCTGCCGACAAGCCAAACCAGACCCAAAAAGACGGTCGGCAATGGGCCTCGGGCATTCGCAGTGTGGTCGCGATGGACTGGAACCCGGTAGATGAAAACCTGTACATTATCATCCATGGCCGTGATGACCTGCTCCGCCTTTTTCCCTCCATCTATGATCCCTGGCAAAGCGCCGTTCTACCGGCTGAAGAGTTGATCAAAGTAACAGAAGGCAGTCATTTTGGCTGGCCATACTGCTATTACGACCAGGTACAGGATAAAAAAGTTTTGGCTCCGGAATATGGAGGAGATGGCAATACTGTGGGACGTTGCAGCGATTACGATCTCCCACTTATGGGGTTTCCCGGGCACTGGGCCCCAAATGACCTTGTTTTTTATCATGGTGACCAGTATCCTGAAAGATATAAAAACGGGGCCTTTGCGGCCTTCCATGGCTCCACCAACAGAGCTCCCTATCCCCAGGCCGGATATTTCGTCTGTTTTATCCCCTTTGAAAACGGTGTCCCTACCGGAAAATGGGAAGTCTTTGCCGACGGCTTTGCCGGAACAGATCCCATCGTCAATGTGAGCGATGCCACATACCGGCCTATGGGTATCGCCGAAGGGCCGGACGGCTCATTATACCTTTCCGAGACAGAAAAAGGGAAAGTATGGCGGGTGATGTATAAAGGCGATAAGGGAAATTTCGGATCGTCCCAGCTGACATCAATGGAAGAACACAAACAACTATCGCATATCCGCACACCGGACATTACAGCGGATAACTTACAAAAAGGAAATGAAGAAGGGGGTGAATACACCTATTACCGCTATTGCAGTGCCTGTCACCAGATGAATGGCCGGGGAGCCTCTGGCCGGTTTCCTCCACTGCAAGGTACCGACTGGGTCACCGGAAATAAGGACAAGCTCATCGAAATACTCTTACACGGCATGGAGGGACCCATCATTGTGAATGGCGAACCGTACAATAACCTGATGCCACAACACAGCTTCCTCTCGGATAAACAAGCCGCTGAAGTACTTACTTTTATTCGGTCAAACTTTGGGAATGAAGCAGAGCCAGTGAGTGAACAGGAAGTGCAAGTGGTGAGGCAAAAATTAGCGGAATGAAGGAATGGGTGTATGGGTATCCCGCAGTCGCGGGAGGGTGTATGAGTATATGGGTATATGGGTATAAGAGTATAAGAGTATAAGAGTATAAGAGTATATGGGTATATGAGTGTATGAGTATAAGAGTATATGGGTGTATGGGTGTATGAGTATATGGGTGTATGAGTTAAGGGTATCCCGCAGTCGCGGGAGGGTATATGGGTATCCCGCATTGGCGGGAGGGCATATGGTTAATGGTTAATGGTTAATGGTTAATGGATAAATATTCAATTCTTTTTATTATCATTACTGCCAAATAAATACAGCCCGAAATGAAAAACCCACTATACTCAGGTGTACCTGTTCTGTTGATTCTGCTTTTCCCATTCATCCTGTCCTGCTCCAGTCAATCACAGGAAACAGTTAAAACCATTGAACAAACATCCCGCCCTAACATTATCCTGGTGATGGTAGACGATATGGGGTGGTCAGACATCGCCTCATATGGTGGGGAGGTGCAAACACCAAATTTGGACAAACTGGCCAATGAGGGCATACGCTTTACCCAGTTTTATAACAACGCCAAATGTACCACTACCCGGGCATCGTTACTCACGGGCCTGTACCCCCGACGTGATCAAAAAGATGCAGAACTGCTTCGGACAAATATGGTCACACTGGGCGAAGTGATGAAAACAGCGGGGTACCAAACGGCTATGTCTGGTAAATGGCACCTGGGCCACGAGCAGGACAAACACCCCTATCACCGGGGCTTTGATGATTATTACGGACTGCTGGACGGTTGCTCCAATTTTTTCGATCCTTCAATACCTGATCCGGATTATAAAGGTGGAAAAGTGCGCTATTTCGGCCACAACGATGAGCGAATCACCGAATTTCCCGAAGGCTATTACACTACCGATGCCTTTACCGATCACAGCATCGGCATGTTAAAAGAATTCAGTAAAAAAGACGATCCCTTTTTTCTGCACATCACCTATACGGCGCCCCATTACCCCATCCACGCCTTGCCGGAGGACATTGCCAAGTACAAAGGCAAATATATGATGGGCTGGGAGGAACTGAGAAAACAACGGTATGAACGGCAAATACAAATGGGATTAATCGACTCCACCATTTATAAACTTTCCGGCCCGGACTCAAGGGCTTATTCCTGGGATTCCGCCAACCATGAGTTTGAAGACCTCCGGATGGCCGTCTATGCTGCCATGATCGATCGGGTGGACCAGAACATGGGCCGGCTGATGGCCACCCTGGAAGAGCTGGGGTACGCCGATAATACGCTCATCATGTTCCTCTCCGATAATGGCGGCTGTGCCGAAGAGCCCGGTGGCCGTGATCCGGAAGTGCGCAATCCCGGACCGAAAGATGATTATGTGGCCGTGGGACCGGCCTGGGGATGGGCCCAGAACGCCCCTTTCCGACGGTATAAGGTGTGGATGCACGAAGGGGGTGTAAGGACCCCGTTTATAGCCTGGTGGCCCGGACAAATTCCCGCCAACAAAATCACCCATGAACCAGGGCACATCATCGATATTATGCCTACCATGGCCGGACTGGCCGGCATCTCCTACCCTGAAACCTACAACGGCAATCAAATCCTGCCGGTGGAAGGCAACAACATCCTGCCGGTGCTAAAAGGAGAGAAAAACACAAACCACGACGAGCTGTACTGGGAATACTCCGGCAACCGGGCCATGCGCAAAGGCGACTGGAAGCTAGTCTGGGACAAACTGCGCAAAGAGTGGGAGCTCTACGACCTCAGCACAGACCAGACCGAAATGAACAACTTTGCCGGAGAACAACCGGAAAGGACCGCCGAAATGGTGAAGAAGTGGAAAGCGTGGGCAGACAAGACGGGGTTAAAGGTGAAGGAAGGGGTGTGAAATTATGAATTGAGAGCAGATGTAGAATCCGGCCGAGCAATGGGGTAATACTTCATCTCAAAGATACTACCTGTGTTCCCTTTAAGTCCAGGTCATCCCCTTCCAGCGTGTCTTTTTTTGATCCCCACAGTTCTTCTATCCTGCTCATTGCAGTTCCGTAGTCCTACTCTGTTTTAATTGGTCTGATATTCATAACTAAATCGTTTTTGCATTAAATTTATCATATTCCTTATGAGTTCCAATGAACCTTATAAATATTACCTGAAACACATAGTCTATAGCTACCACTAACCTGTAATCATTACCTTTTATATTGAAAACTACTCTTCCGTTACCTACAATACTTGCGCTTTTATGTTGTTGTTAACCATTTTTCACTTTTAATTTTTACTTTCATAATCTTTTAATGTCGTGCCGTCTTTCAGTTTCCATTCTGCAAGTCCGTTTGCATTGCGACCCATTACTATAACAGCAGCGGTTGAAGGGCTGGAAAAAACATAGTCCTCTGTGAGTATCATATCACCCTTTTCTGGTCTAATTATATCACTTGCAAATAGTCTTTCCCGTAATTTTGTAAAACTATCTCTTATGGAAGGAACTATTGAATTGGCAACTTTTGATCCTTTGAATACCACAAACCCATCTGATGTAGGTATTCCCTGGGCATTTGCTCCTCTTGCTGCTTTTATAAAAAATGTTTCTTTAGCACCCTTTTTAGAAGATTTAATTTCTCTCTTTTCTTCAAAAACCTTATGCCCAAGCGTGTTAATAAGAATTTTTACATTTTCAATGAATTCCTCCATTTCTGATCGATCTGATTCTGCAATAGAAGACTGAGTTGGTGTAGTATTATTATCAACGTGATATCTGTTTACTGTTTTTGCTATTTCATATAATCGACTTTCGAGGTATTTAATGTGCGCTTTATTTAGGTTTTCATCTTTACTTATAAACACGATAGTTTCATTCCAAAAGTCTTTTTGTGTAAGATGCTGCGTAAGGCGTTTGAGAACAGTTTCTGCTTCCCCAATATATACCAGATCTTTTCCTGATTCGTCTTTTCCAAATAGTAAATAAATTCCTGGATTTTCTAAATCTTGTCTATCAGAACATTCTTTTATTTTTATTCGTGGAATTTTATAAGCCTTACCCGTCCAGTTTGATAGTTCGCAAGTCATTCGCCCATTTGGTTCACCGTCTATAAGGTACAGTTTGATAGTTTTACCGAATTTCATTGTATGCTTTGTTTCTGATCAATGGCTTCCCATGACAAACATCCGGATTGAGTGTGATTCTGGTTAATAAGTTTTCCATAGTATAAATATACGGATTTTTTTGTCCTAAATTATCATATTATTCCCTAACCCCACGCCTTATCCCCTTTCTCATATGGAATACACCCCTCATACCGGCCAGGAACAGGATTGTACCGCAACGCTTTGGTACAGCCGGGCTCTGAGGTGAAATACCCCCAGATGGTCAGCTGCTTCAGCATGGTGAAATAATGGACCTTGCCCTCTTCTTTGGCTTCCTTATCAAGGGCCAGCAATAACTCATGCTTATCTTCAGCAGAAAGGGCCGCAAAATTACTGGAATATTGCTGACTGGCCGTTTCTTCCAGTTTCTTCAGACCGTCGAAGAAGAGCTTTTCTTCTTCAGGATTGTAACAATCATTTACGATAGTGAACATAAACTCCCCGATATTGGCTGCTTTGGCACCGGGGGAGTCCGCTGTTTCGGGCAGGATGGTCTCGCCAACCTCATCGAGTAAAAGGGCGTCTGCCTGCCCAGTGGGTAATGTCTTCTTGGATGTGCAGCCGGAAAGGAACATTTCCGAACCAATAATAGTACCGCCCAGGGTTAGGGCAGTCAGTGAAAGGGCGTCTCTTCTGTTCATATCAGTTTATCATTTACAGGTTTCCGTTTTTTACTTGTTGGGCAGCATAATTGGCTGCCCGCGCAGTAATGGCCATAAAAAACAGCGACGGATTCTGATTGCCCGTTGTAGTCATACAGGCGCCATCGGTCACAAACACATTTTTGCAATGGTGCATCTGGTTCCACTCATTCAACAGGGAAGTATCCGGGTCATGGCCCATGCGTACACCCCCCATCTCATGGATATCCAGTCCGGGGGCCTGCATGCTGTCGTGCTCCGTGATGTTGGTACACCCTACAGCCTCCATCATTTCCCTACTCTGCTCCAGAAAGTCCTTCACCATTTTATTGTCGTTGTCGTCATAATCCACAGAGGTGATCAGCAACGGCACTCCCCATTCGTCTTTTTGGTCTTCACTCAGGCGCACCCCGAGGCTTTTCCCCTCTGCTCATCGTAGATGACCGATGACACCACTGAGTTGGGCCTGATGGTCAGGTTACCCGTTTTTTGTGCCCAGGGCAGGGTGGCCGATACCGAGCTGAAATATCCGCCATAAGGACAACCCCTGGCGCAAAGGTCTCTTGACTGTCACTTTCCACTGCCCTGTTGCAGGTGTATTTCCTGTGGTTGGGTGAGGTGAGCGCCACGGCCATGCACCATAAAGCGGTCTTTGTAGCGAGCGCTGATTTTTTCCTTTAATTCTTTTTCCACGCAGTTCATTTCAAACGGTGGCTGACACACACTGTCGGGCAGGGCCTCCACGCCACCGTTGTTGCCACAAATGCCAGCAAATTTTTCCACATGCTTATACCAGGGAGCGAGATCATCATAACGAATGGGCCAGTCGATGGTATAACCGAAACATTCCGGTGCCGAAAATTCAAAATGGCTCCACCGCTGAGTTTCCCGAGCCAATGACGATGGCATCATAAGTATTTGCTAAATCTGACATACCTGAGTTGATCTAACCTGAATAATTCCTAAACATGCCGTAAGATAGGTTTTATTTTTGAGATGCAGGAGGCAGGAAGCAAGGCTTGAAGCTTCAGGCCTGTAGTTAAAAAGCGTGAAAAGGAAAGACACATTTTAGCAAATCCTGTTTTTGAATTATTTTCAACAATACAACGTATAATTATTTATACATCAACATAAATACGTTTATATTATTTTATATGTAATTTTTGACTGTTATCATTAAATATTTTGTAATGATACAAATTGTGTTCTTATCTTTGCATTGTCATTAAACGAGATGGCCCTCACATTGTAAGGTGTTGGAATTGGCAGACAAGCCCTCCGGTCTCGGGGGTGGAGAGTACAGGACAAAGCCTGATTCGGTTTTT
>JAOUKJ010000691.1 GCA_029882675.1 Cyclobacteriaceae bacterium | reverse complement strand
CATTGAGGAAGACCTCAATCTGGATGAACATCAAAATTCGGCAATACAAAGCCTTGCCATTGTGCTGGCTGCAGATGAATCTGTAAGAACAGGTAAAACAGTATTTCTTTAAGTAAACAGAAAGGGCCCTCCTGTTGAGTGGGCGTATTTTAGCACATTTATTATGATGAAGAAAAGCCTGTTAATAGTCGTATTTTCCGTTTTAGTTGCCATGGGTTGCCGGGAAAAACCGGAAGAAATATTCCTTGGTGTAGTGGATGTCCTGGCATTGTTTGATGTGAATAATAACAATAATGCCGCTGATTTGCGGGTTATCTTTTATGGAGCCAGCAATGTGAGCCATATTTATGCCTACCGGGTGATGATTGTGAAATCTGACCTTATGGCAAGTTTTAGTGTTGCGGATGCTGAAGCACTGAATCCGCAGGAATTTTTTGAAATATCGTCTTATTATAGTCTGGTAAAAGTCTATTTGCCTGAGGATCTTTTGGATACGGACGGCGACAGTATAACAAACAATCAGGAATATGTGGCTTTTGTGATGTCCAGAGCTGAAGCCGCAGGTGTACAAAGTCAATTATCATCACCATCGGTACCGGTGATGATGGAAGAAAAGGAACTCAGGGACATTTACATCAGTAACAGGTCCCACAATTCAGTCGAGTTGCTTGATGGAGTGACCGGAGAATACCTCGGATCGTTTGTAGGTAGAAATAGTAATGGCCTTACCACTCCCCGGGATATATTATTCGGGCCGGATGGTCACTTGCTGGTCGTTGGGAAATATAATGATGCCGTTAAAAAATTCGATATTGATTCCGGAACGTTTATTTCAGATTTCACACATGGATTTTCGTTATCTGAAGCTTCCAAAGCAGCGATTGGACCGGACAGCATGTTATATGTAGGGCAGGGTGGTCTGGCGGGATCTGTTGTTCGTTTCAATATACAAACAGGTGCTTTTGTAGACGAATACATAACCGGGTTATCCAACCCAACTGGGCTGGCCTGGGACACCAATGGAAGGTTGTACGTGGCATCGTATAATACGGGGGAAGTGTGGCTGTATCATGCGGATGGAACACCGGATTCGGTGTTTGTTTCGGGTATTACAGGTCCGGTAGATATATGGTTTGATAAGGCAGGCGATATGTTTGTCAATGACTGGCCTGTTGGTGAGGTCAAAAGATATTCAGCAACCGGAGAGCCAAAAGCAGCGTTGGTCACTGGTTTGAGTGCTGTGGAAGGACATGCCTACAATGGTCACGGTGGATTGATGTTATGTGATGTAGGGCAGGGTACAATAAACCTTTATGATTCAGCCACAGGAAAGCCCCTGAGTAATTTTTATATGGGCGGCGTACTGGAAAATCCAAACAGTATAGTTTTTGGTCCTAACAAGAATATGTTAACGTATTAATTGAATTGTTATGATCGAAAAGTATAAGCAGTTACTCCAAAAACAAATTGAAAAGCTCGATAAACCAGATTTTGACTTTGAGGCCTGGAAAGGAGCTACGCTGGTCATCCTCGAACGAATATTTGGAAAAAATGACCTGAAGCTAAAGCAATTGGAAGGTCTGCGTGTGGAGTATGGAAATAGTTGGAGTATGCGTGCAGTGACCGGCTCTTTCGATCCGTTGAGTAGCGCTAAAAAACAGGGCATGGCTATTGTAGAAGTGGCCATCGATGAGCTTGAAATATTTGGCATGAGTGCCATGTCTTCGTGTAAAAGCATTTTCTACACTGTGCTGGAAGAATATCTTAAGGTGAAGGAATATAACGAAATGAGTCACGTCGTTGATGGGGAACAGGAACCCGGCGAAAAAGCAAAGCATCTCACTAAATTGCTCCGTGGACTCAAGGAAGAAGAATGCCGGGAAATATTGGCAAAAACACTCAGTCAGTTGTAATCACTTAGGGATCCTCTTCCGGTTCTTCAAATAATAAAACGGACGAAATAACAAGCGTAATCATCATCGTATTTTTGATAGGCAAGTAAGCTACTCTTTACATGGAAAGCAACACGGAAAATAGTGAAAATAAACACGGAAAATAGTGAATTTACAAGTTCAAACATGTAACGATCCGGGATTTTTGATTGCAATTTTTGATGCTGATGCGATAAATTTTATTGCAACATATCATGCCGAAACAATTCATGGTTTACTCAGGTAAGAAGTTGACAGGCAATATAGACAAGCAATTTTCAGGATATATAACCTTCCTTTGTCGCAATTTTTATGAGTTCAGAAACGTTTTTCGCGTTGAATTTATGCAGC
>JAOUKJ010000690.1 GCA_029882675.1 Cyclobacteriaceae bacterium | reverse complement strand
CCCCTATGAAGAAGACTATGTTATTTCGCTGGCTGAATACCTGATTGCACTCGATCGGGAAAAAGAGGCGATAGCCTTTCTGGACTCTGCGATAAACAAAAACCCAACCAACTCCAGGGCTTCATTGCTCGCCGGGGAAGCAATGCGCAAAAATGGAAACCTGCCCCGGGCGCAGGAAATGCTAAGCATCGCCTTTGAAGATGAGAATATTAATGTAGATGCCAAGGTCAGGTTGGTGGCCCAATATAGAAACTACCTCCCGGACGAAAACCTTGAGGGATTAATAGTCCGGCTTTGCGATATATTGATCCGTGTGCATTCTTCCGAAGCAAATGTTTATGCCGTATATGGAGACCTTTTAAATGAAATGAACAAAAAAGGCCCGGCTCGCGATCAGTATTACCAATCTGTTCGCCTGGATGACAGCAATTTTGCTGTATGGCAAAATATACTGCTAATAGAAACCCAACTCAGTGAATTTGATAGTGTAATTGTTCATTCTGAACAAGCAATGGAAATTTTCCCCAACCAGGGCATAGTCTATTACCTCAATGGCTATGCCTATCTGCGAAAGGCAAAGCACCAGGAAGCCATCACATCACTTGAGTATGGGAAAAGGATTTCTACGTCCAACCTTAAAATAATAAATGACTTCAACAGTCTGTTGGGTGAGGCATACAACGGGGTGAAGGATTATGAAAAAAGTGACAGCGCATATGATGCTTCCCTCGACTATGATCCTAATAATTATATAGTACTCAATAATTATAGTTATTACCTTGCTTTGCGCAATGAAAATATGGATAAGGCAGAAAAGATGTCTGCCCGGCTGGTTAAGGAAAACCCACAAGACGCAACTTTTTTAGATACCTATGCCTGGGTACTTTATACAAGGGCGAAATTCAAAGAGGCAAAGAAAATCATTGAAAGAGCTTTGGATTCAGGAAAAGCAAAAGCGATCCATTTTGAACATTATGGCGACATTCTATACAAACTGGGCGACATTGACGGAGCCGTAGAGCAATGGCAAAACGCAAAAGGCATGGATTCAACATTACGGCTTATTGACAAAAAAATTGCGGATAAGAAACTTTATGAGAACTAATTTTTTTGCATTGTTGCTCCTGACGAGCTTAGGGCTCGTGAGTTGTAGCAAAAAATCTTTATTACCCTGGGAATATTCTGGCGGAAGGTTGGAAATCAACGAAATGGATTTCGACTATTTCCAGGGTAAAACAAAGATGAATTTTAAGGATGAGTCGCTTGATATTAAGGCCAAGGCCACGATCAGGATACGAAAAGACAGCATTATATGGATGACTTTTTCCTCGGCGGGGATCACTGGAGGAAGATGCCTGATCAATAAAGATTCCATTACCATTATCAGTACGCTGAAAAATGAATACTACGTCTTTGAATACCCGGAAATGTCGGCGCGCTTCAATTTTGACGTGAATTATGAAACCCTACAGGCCGCTGCAATAGGGAACCTTATCATGGGCCGAAAGCAAAATGACAGAAAAGCTGAAAAGGATGATTTTCTGGTTCTCAGGCAGAAATCAGGGTCGGTATCTGTAGAAAACTACATCAATAGGAATACCCATAAAATTGTGCGGGTTGATATGACTGAAGTGCCTTCAAAAAACACAGCAAGTATCCATTACAATGACTTTCAGTTGGTAAATGATCAATATTTTCCCTTTTCCGGCATCATTTCACTTTTTTATAAATCGAAGGAAAATGTCCTGTTCAGCACAGTCATTGAATTTGAATACAGTAAAGTGGAAATTATTGAAAAAGACCTGAGGTTTCCCTTCAAGATACCAAAAAAATATGTCCGGAGATAAATTTAAAATATTACTCCTTTCCGCTGTTCTGATCATTCTTTTTCCGGTCTTTATGCCCTGTTTTTCACAAGCGCAAAACAAAACACAACTGAGAAAGGAAAAAGAAAACAAGCTAAAAAAGATTAAAGAGGTTGAAAAAATACTCAACGAAACGACCAATCAAAAACAACATTCGCTGGGTGAGTTAAACGCCCTAAACGAACGTATCAGGGAACAGGAGGGGTTAATCGGATCCATAAAAAGGGAAGTTAATTACCTGAATGCCGAAATTGAGGAGACCAACATGATCATCTCCAGCCTGAACGAGGATCTCGCCTCTCTAAAAGAAGAATACAAGGCCATGGTATATGCTACCTATAAAGCAAATCTGGGATTAAATAAGCTCACTTTCATTTTCTCGGCGTCATCATTTAGTGAACTCCGTGCCCGTATTAAG
>JAOUKJ010000128.1 GCA_029882675.1 Cyclobacteriaceae bacterium | reverse complement strand
ATCCATCAGGCAACATTTACCTATAGTCATTTACACCACTTCTACCGCAGTATTTCATTTGCCGAAAATTGTTCTTCTGACTCCCGAAAGTGCCGAACAGTTGGCAGATATGGCACTTATCGCCCATAAAATTTCCGAAAAAACATTAGGGCCTGTGATGATTTACCTGCCCGAAGACCTACAGAAGGATCAGTTGAAAACGGATTGTTTGGAAGGGGGGATAATCAGAAAATACCTGGGTCAGCCTGAAGAACTGATAGAAACACCGACACCTGCCCAGGCTGTTTTATTTGGGAAAAAGCGAAGGAGGGTACCTGCATTTTACAGCCTGGACTATCCCGGTATGCTGGGACAGCTTAAAAATGTGAATGATGGGAATAATGAAGGAGCCGCCAATGAGGCTTATTTTAAGTCGCACCAGGAAGAAATAATCAGGGATGCTATAGCCGAATACAACCGACAGACAGGACAGGATCTGGCTTTTGAGCGGGTACATCAATCGGGAAAAATTCGTCACCTTCTGGTGTGCTTAGCCCCCGATGCAAAAAAAATAATAGCTGCCCTTAGCCATTCTGGTGCCGTAAATGAAACTGTCTTGTATGCCCTGGGCCTGCTTAATCCACTTTCGGTCATTGATATGGGGGCAGTCCTTAAAGGTTGCCTGACCGTGACGGTAGTGGCCCCGGAAGAGGTGACTTCCAGTCTGGCCGATGAAATAAAAGGGCAGGCTGTAGGTTTGAAAAGCCCCCCGAAGGTAATATCGGCTCCCTATTCGCGACAACTCAATTCAGGAGACCTCGATGTGGTATGGCATAATATGGTTCAGCCCAAGCCTTATTCGAAAATATATCCAGGTGTGGATTTTTATGGACAACCTTCGGCTTTTCCAAAATTTACGGCCCTGCAACAACAGGTTATCAGAGAGTATCCGGATTTACCTTCTTTTACCCAGACAGAGCGCACTACTTCTGGTGTTTCCGCAGCAAAAGGTTCGTACCTGCCGGCAAACATCAGGAAATATCAGGATAGGGGGCCGGGATATGGGCGGCTTACCTGGTTTAAAGACCATACTACTGCCTTTTACAGAAACGATCAAGAACATAAAGCCGCATTGCCATTTCAGGCCCTGCCTTTTTCGCCTTCACCGTCTGCGGCCTTTTTAGATGCAGGTATAGCAAGGACGTTTCTTCCTGTTTTTAACCCGTTAAATTGTACTGCTTGCGGAGATTGTTATGTCAACTGTCCACACAGTGCGCTTCCTCCAGTTGCAATTTCAGTGGAAGCACTGATCAGGGCAGGGATGGAAATGGCCTCCACGGGGACTAAAATGACTCCCTATGTAAAAAATCTGGCCAAAATAGCTGGAAAAATTATCGATAAAGCTGATCGAAGCACCGGATTTTCTACAGCCTCTTTTTTGCCTGCTGCTTTTGAGCAATTGCTCGAAAAGCTCAATGCCGATGAGGAAAAAGCCAATGAGCTTAAAAATGAGTTTGAAAATCTTATGCGTGCCATTGGGGAGTTGCCACTGGCCGTGACAGATAGATTATACGCTGAGACAGAAAGTTACGGACAGGGTGGAGGTGAATTGTTTAGCCTGGCTGTAGACACTTCCGCATGTACGGGCTGTGGCATTTGTGTAACCTCATGTAGTGAGAGCGCCCTGGAACTTCAGGATAGTGAAGAGCAATTAAGTGAATTTCATACGCGTGTATTTAAAATTTGGGAAGGTTTGCCCGATACACCTTCAGCGACAATAAGCCACCTGCTCAAAAATGAAATGTTTAACCCGTTTTCAGCACTGTACCTGAGTAGAAATTTTTACAGTAGTTTGGTTGGCGCAACTGATAAAGAAGAAATGCTTCCGGCAAAGCGGATGGTTCATGCGATACTCGCAGTGACTGAATCGATTATTCAACCCGGGTATGGAGCTTGTATTGAAAAGGCCAAAGTGCTGGTGGAGGGCCTTGGTGAACAAATCCACAGTCACCTGGCCGATTCACTACCAAAAGAAAACTTTTCGGTGATCGGTGATATTTTAAACCAAACAGGAAGTGAAAAGATCAGCATCAGGGATCTGATTAATGGAATGGCTTCTTCAGAAAACAACCGGCCAATAGATGTGGGTATAGTCAACAGGAAGATTCAATTATTAAAGGATCTGCAATCACTGGGGTTGGAAATGACAGATGGAATAACAGGTGCAGGCCGGGCCAGGATGGGTCTGGTGATCGATGACCGGAAGGTATTTGAATGGGCCAATAACTTTCCGTTTAATCCGTTCATAGCACCTGCCTTTGTCCATGGATCGGTGGAAATGGCACTGGGTTTGATGGATGGCCTGATCCGGCATGCGGTGGATAATATTAAACTCATGCGAAGGGCAGCGTTGGAGATCTCCAACAAATACAATCCTGAAATCCATGATCAGGAGATTGCCGCACTGAACTGGCAACACCTTTCTGCGGAAGAGCGGGAAATGGTACCACCTGTGCTTATGATCGGAAGTGCCACCATGTTTAGGGAAATGAACAGGGAGCGGTTTTATGCCCTGATAAATACTGATAAGCCGGTGAAATGGATTGTGCTTGATGATGTAAATATTAATCCGGAAAAAGTGGGAGAGTTGGGAGCAAGGCTTTCTGATTTGCTTTCATTCATCCATCCGGAAGGACCATATCTTTGTCAGGAAAGTGCTGTTTTTGATGCCTCGCTATTCAATGGACTGGTGAAAGGCCTGGCGAGAAAGGGGCCGGCAGTATTTCGGTTTTTCGTGCCTGATACCCGGCAGTTGGTCACCGGAATGAACTGGGCTGCGGCACATGGGCTTTCTGCCTGTACCCGCAATATACCTTCCTTTGAGTACGACCCGGATAAATATACTGAATATGTCAGTTTGGCCATATCACTGGAAGGAAACGTATCGCCCCATACTACCTGGCACAAGGAGAAAATGATGATAAAAGAAAGTGGAGAGGAAAAAGATATTGATTACGAAATGACCTGGGCAGACTGGGCATATACCCAAAAGAACTGGGCTGGCCATTTTGAAAAATATGAGGGAGAGTACGCCGTGCCCCTGGGCGGCTACCTGAGAAAAGATACACCTTCCGGCGATGATGCTCCCGTCATTTGGAGAGTGGATGAACAGGGGAAACTTATAAACTATAAAGTGTCGCAGGAGGTGATCGGAGCCTGCCGGATCGTTGCCCGATCATGGAACCTTTTACGGGAAATAAGTGGCAATTTGATTGAATTTCCACAAAAACTGGAGGAAAAAGTAAAAGGAGAATATGAAAAGGTGCGGCAGCAGGAAGTAGAGCAGGTGAAGACGGAATATGAAGATAAAATCCGTTCCATCAAGGAGGAACAGATGGAAGAGATTAGAGAAAAATTAAAACGGAAACTAATGGCTATGGCCGCTAAACGATAGAACAGGACGTATTTGGACACAACACATCAACATAACGGCAGTACACTTACCTTTCCCCACGGGATACATCCTGATGACAATAAGGGGTATACACAGGCACTTCCCATTGAGCGGATGCCCTTTTCCGATGATTATATTCTCCCCTTAAGCCAGCATATCGGGGCTCCGTCAAAAGCCATTGTTACCAAAGGCCAACAGGTAAAAAGGGGGCAGATGATTGCCGAACCCGGTGGGTTTGTGTCGGTAGCGCTCCATGCTCCTGTGGATGGAACAGTGACTGATATCGGGCTGTACCCGGGGCAAAATGGCCAGGAGAATCTTTCTGTTCGAATAAAGACAGATCATTTTAGTTCACAGCAATTTGAGCCAGTAAAGGTGCCGGATTATCGTCAGATGGACTTGCCGGAATTTATCAGGCATGTGCAAAATTCGGGCCTTGTAGGGCTGGGAGGCGCTGCATTCCCCGCCCATGTAAAATTTTCGATTCCTGAGGGAAAGCGCTGCCGCTACCTGATGGTCAATGGCTGCGAATGTGAGCCTTTCCTTACCTCCGACGATCGGTTGATGATAGAATATGGAGAGGATCTGGTGAATGGTATGATGATACTCAACCATTTTCTGGGGGCTGAAAAAATATATATTGCCGTTGAACAGAACAAGCCGGAGGCCCTGGCCAACCTCCGGAAAATAGTAAAGGAAGGAGACTTGCCAATGGAAGTGGTGGCCTTAAAAACCAAATACCCACAAGGGGCGGAAAAGATGATGATCAAGGCCATTTTGGGTTTGGAAGTGCCTTCCGGTAAGTTGCCTGTTGACATTGACGTGCTAGTGAGTAATGTGGGATCCATCACAGCACTTAGTCAATATTTCAGCACAGGGATGCCTCTCATTGAAAGGGTTATCACGGTGTCCGGATCGGCGATCAACCGACCGGCCAATGTGATGGTGCCATTGGGCACATCCATACGTGAACTCATTGACTGGTGTGGGGGGATTAAAGACGGGGTGACACGCGTATTGTTTGGTGGGCCCATGATGGGCATGGTTCAAAAGAGCATCAATACACCGGTGGTAAAAGGAACTTCAGGTATACTTGTCCTTTCAGACAGGGAGGTACGTGACCTCAACCAGTATAACTGCATCCGGTGCGGACGCTGTATAGACGCCTGCCCGCTCTATCTCAATCCGTGTCTGTTGGGCCTTCAAGCTAAAAAGGGATTGTGGGAGGAAATGGAAGAAAACAATATAATGGATTGCTTTGAATGTGCCAGTTGCTCATATGTCTGCCCATCGTCTATTCCATTGGTGCAGAGTTTTAGGGTGGCCAAGGGCTTTTTAAGAGAGAAGAAAACAAGGGATAAAGAGACTGCCAATGGCTGACAGGAAATTTCCAATATCGACTGCGCCCTTTTTGAAGGGGGAGACCACCACACCCGGGATCATGCTTCATGTATTGCTGACCCTGCTGCCGGTTGTGGCTCTTGCTTTTTATTTTTTCGGGCTGAGCGCACTTTTACTTCTAATGAGCACTTCATTGGGTTGTCTGCTTACGGAATGGTTTTTTAATAAAAACACGACTAAGAAATATTCTGTTTGGGATGGCAGTGCCCTGCTTACCGGTGTATTGCTGGCTTTGACTCTGCCACCGGGATTTCCCCTGTGGATGGCTTTCCTGGGAGGGGTAGTGGCCATTGGGATGGGGAAGCTGATCTGGGGCGGGCTGGGGCAAAATATATTTAACCCGGCGCTTCTGGGGAGGGCCTTCCTGCAAGCGGCCTTTCCAACAGCCATAACCACCTGGTCTGAACCCAATGGTCGCTATTTGGCCTTGCGGGGTACTAACCTGGCGCCACCACTTTATGGTGCCGAGAATATCGAAGGAATTACATCAGCTACCCCTTTGTCTAAAATGAAGTTTGATCAGGTGCCTACTGCCCTTCATGATCTCTTGTGGGGTAATACAGGAGGCTCGTTGGGTGAGACCTGTGGGGTGATCCTGCTTGTGATTGGCATATATCTGGTTGTAAGGAAAGTGATCAACTGGCGAATTCCGGCATCTGTATTATTGACCGTTGTTGTGTTGTCCGGTATCATTTACCTGATCAATCCAGGACAATACCCTTCGCCTCTTTTTATGGTCTTTTCCGGGGGGCTGCTACTTGGAACTGTGTATATGGCTACCGACCCGGTTACATCGCCACTGTCTGCCAAGGGATTATGGGTTTTTGGAATAGGTATTGGTGTTTTGGTGGTGCTGATCCGGATATGGGGTGGGTTACCCGAAGGGGTGATGTATGCTATTTTGTTGATGAACGCTTTTACGCCATTGATTAACAGGTATATTAAGATCAGGACATTTGGACATAAGAAATGAGTGAAACAAATCAAATACCAGCAGTATCCCCGGTAAAAGAGCCCAGCTCTTTCAGGCTGATTTCGGCCCTGGCCATTGCCGGCTTGTTTTCAGGTATACTTCTGGCGACTACCTATTCATTGACTTTACCCCGGATCCAGGCCAATAAGGAAGCGGCGTTGAAGAATGCCATCTTTGCGGTATTGCCAGGTTCTGCAGATTATATTATTTTAAAACGTTCGGGTGATACGCTGGAAGAAGTCCGGTTGGGAGCAGGAGACAATCAAAATGAGGAAGAGATCGTGTACGCGGGATATAATACCATGAAGGAGCTGACAGGTTTTGCCATTCCGGGCGAAGAGCCGGGCTTTCAGGACATTATTGGAGTGATCGTGGGTTATGATCCGGTTTTGCGTAGTATCATTGGTTTTGAAGTGCTGGAAAGTAAGGAAACCCCTGGCCTCGGTGATAAGATTTTTAAAGATATGGACTTTCAACAAAATTTCACGATGCTGAAAGTTGAACCTGAAATACTGGTGGTGAAGAAAGGCCAAAAAACCAGGGACAATGAAGTAGAGGCCATAACGGGAGCCACCATTTCATCAAAGGCCGTAGTGGTCTTGTTGAATAAAAGCATGGGTGCATGGGTGAGTGTTATCGATAATTATATGAAAAAAAACGACATAAAATTAGCCGGCCATGGAGCAAAAAAATAATATGTCGGCAGAGGAGTTCCTAAAGGGGCTATGGAAAGAAAATCCCGTCTTCGTAGCCGTACTAGGTATGTGTCCTGCCCTTGCAGTGACCAATTCAGCCATCAATGCCCTGGCGATGGGGCTTGCCACCACCTTTGTGTTGGTGAGCTCCAGTTTGCTGGTGTCTTTGTTTCGAAACATCATACCCAAACAGGTACGTATCACCGCATATATTGTGATCATAGCCACATTTGTCACGGTGGTAGACTTTCTTTTGGCAGCCTACACACCGGTAGTACATAAAGAACTGGGGGCTTTCATAGCGCTGATCGTAGTGAATTGCCTCATTTTGGGGCGACAGGAGGCTTTTGCCAGTAAGAACAGGGCTGGTCTGGCCCTGGCAGATGCCCTGGGCATGAGTTTTGGATTTACTTTTGCATTACTGTGCATAGGGGTTATCCGCGAAGTGCTGGGCAATGGCTCACTGTTTGGTATAGGTGTATTTGGAGAGGGTTATGAACCCTGGGTGATCATGATCCTGCCTCCGGGAGGCTTCTTTGCACTGGGCTTTTTACTACTGGCATTCAATGGGGTGACTGAACGGAGAAAAAATAAGGCAAAACTTAAAGATTTGAACTGAACATGGAAAACCTGATCTGGATATTTGTTTCGGCCTTGTTGGTGAATAATTTTACCCTGTCATATTTTCTGGGACTCTGTCCTTTTTTAGGAGTCACCTCTCGGCTGGAGACGGCCTTCAGGCTGGGCCTGGCCAATATATTTGTGATGGTGATTACCGCAATATGCTCCTACGCCCTGAATACCTGGGTGTTACCGTATGCCCCCTACCTGCGGCTGATTACTTTTATCATTGTCATCGCCAGCTCGGTGCAGTTTGTGGAAATGGCTGTGAAAAAACTAAGTCCGGAGCTGTTTAAGGCTCTGGGGATCTTCCTGCCATTGATCACCACCAACTGTGCTATCCTGGGTTTGGCCCTTTTTGCTACCAACAAGGGGTATGGGTTTGTGGAGGGGATTGTTTATGCTTTGGGTGCGGGCGGAGGTGTTACTCTGGCCCTGGCCCTGTTGGCCAGTATCAGGGAAGAGACCCGACTGATGGATATTCCTGATTTGGTGAAGGGAACGGCCTTAAACCTTATTATTGCCGGTATCATCTCCATGGCTTTTATGGGATTTGCCGGTTTATTTAGCGCTACATGATATGGATATTGTAAATTTGATCGTTCCCGTTGTTGCTGTGGCTGTTCTGGCAGGCGGATGGGCGGCAGTACAGGTTCTGGCCAAAAGGATGGGCACAAAAAACCACATCGAGCATGGCGGAGCATGCGGGGGAAAGTGTACTTGTATGGGGGGCGGGAGCTGTGAACGGGAGGGGAATGCCTGAGCCATGATTTGTTACAGGGAAGTCGCTCGTTACGCAGGCTTGCAGGGCGTTTTAGATCGGGATGCGGTCAGTGGGACAATGAAATTTTAACCCTGATCAGCTATTAAATCCATTTCCTGAAAAAAAACATCGCCTTGTTACTCAACAAAGTATTTGCTATCCATCACATCTCCTGATATCTTTATATCCTGGAAAATACACACCAGTCCGATTGAGGTAAGAATCCATGAACAAAAGTGTACAACAAACAAAAATACTCAGGGTAAACGGAACCGCTGAGGAAGAGTTCGACCTGTTGGCCGTTGAAGAGCCCATGGAAATAAGGCTGGGGCATGGGCCATCAGGCCAAAGACGCCAAAGTACAGTCTCTGTCACGATGCGTACTTCAGGCCATGACTTTGAGCTGGCTCTGGGTTTTTTATATACCGAAGGGATTGTGAGACAACACGAAGAGGTTGAACGCATAAGTTATTGTCAGGATCAGGGAAAGCAACATCATAATAATGTAGTACGTGTAGAATTATCAGCCGGGGTTGTTGTAGACACCCTGCGCCTGAAGAGAAATTCATACATGAACTCCGGATGTGGGGTTTGTGGAAAAACTTCCATCGATGCCATTGAAGCGGAAGGGCTTCAAAACATTACAAATGGGTTTGAGGTGGAAGAAGAGTCCATCCACAGCGCACCGGGAATTTTGACCCAGGCTCAACTGGTGTTCAAGTACACGGGCGGACTACATGCCGCCGGATTGTTTGACCGTGGTGGGAAACTCCTTCTATGGAGAGAAGATGTGGGGCGTCATAATGCGTTGGACAAAGTGCTGGGAGCCAGTCTACAGCAGAAAATTGCACTTAAAAACACGTTTTTATTCTTAAGTGGACGCATAGGCTTTGAGCTGGTGCAAAAGGCCCTGGTAGCAAATATTCCGGTCGTGGCTGCCGTTGGGGCACCTTCCAGCCTGGCTGTTGACCTGGCCCGCAGGTTTGATATGACCTTGCTGGGCTTTGTGCGTGAAGGTGGTTTTAATATTTACTGTGGTAATCAGCGGGTAAAATTGAATACCAGGTAATTTAAAACCACCTTACCTAATCCTTATAGTCAGTAATGATTACAGGCAATACACCGTAAATTTTCACACTACGTAAAGTCTAATTACTTACTACTTACTACCACTAACTATCCCTCATAGCTCACCCCCAGCTTATCCAGCCACTCCTGTGGGGCGCCGTCCCAGGGGAAGGCCGTGTTGCCGGTATATTGCAGGTCGTCAATGCCGATTTTAC
>JAOUKJ010000127.1 GCA_029882675.1 Cyclobacteriaceae bacterium | reverse complement strand
GGTGTCGCCGGTATCTTTGGAAAAGCACATTGCCGCCGTAGTATATGAGATAAATCCATTGGTTGATGTTAAATCCGGCATGGTCAGAATAGGGCTTCGTATTCCGGCACCTCAGGGACTCTGGCCGGGGATGAATGCAGGTGTGAATATTACCATTTCAGGTCGCGAGAGCATCGTTGTGCCCCGGGAGGCCATAGTAATACGCTCAGGCAGAAAAGTGGTTTTTACAGTGGAGGGGCTACTGGCCAAATGGAAGTATGTAGAGACAGGACTGGAAAACAGTAAGGAAGTGGAAATAGTTGAAGGCCTACAGATTGGAGATTCAGTGATCGTGAGTAATAATTTGCAGTTGGCGCATGATGCGAAGGTGGAAGTCGCCTTACTGATTTTGTGATTATCGAACGCCATTAAACTAAATAGGATGTAAATTCAGCGCCTGAAACAATAAATGGTCTTCTCCTACGCCTTCATTCATCGGATTATTAAGACAAATATATAATTGCTTTCCATAGGCAAAAGACTGCCTGAAATCATAAATACCTGCGGGAAAATCAATTTCATTGATCAGCCGGAAATCCCGGTCAAAAATCATGATTGAAAAAACAAACTCATCATTGGTCTTAATTCTGCCTGTAGCGTCTTTGAACTCCCCGGGGTGTTTTACTATACGGTAATGATAAGAATAGTCTTCATTGGAAAACATATACTCATAGTCACCGGTTGTCCGGTAATATTCTATACGTTCATCGTATGTAGCCTCGTTTTCAGGCTCATTGGTTTGTAAGGGAGGTACCCCCCCGGGTAAATGCTTGCTTTTTGCATCAATCACACGCAGGAGATTCTTTGAGCTTTTGTCGTATAGATATATTTGGGAAGAAGCTCCGTAATACAAAACACTCTGACGATCAGTCTGATAACCGTTGGTAGGAATAAATACCACATTTGTACCCGGTTCGTCGAAATAATTAGCGGGGTATTGGCCATACGACACATAAGTATTATCCCTCACATTGTAATCAACGGCTTTTGCAAATCTGGCATAATCACTACCAAAAGGAGAAGCTGGCGGATATATCCAAAATCCAATGGAAGTATTCCGAACATCATAATAGGGCCGGAAGTAATATTCCTGTGTTGAAATGGTAAAATTATTGTGTTCCTCACGAAAAATGATGGGCCATGACTTTAATAATGTGGCCGTAGAATCAAAAAGCAATACTCTATTTGCATCGCTATCAATAAAAAACAGGGAATCCCAATTATGCACATAAAAGTTTTCCCTGATCAGGTTCGTATTTGGCCCTTCCTGTGGAAAAGAGATAATTTTCTCCACTTTGGCTGAATTAAAACTGTAAGCCTCTAGGGCGTTTATCCCGGTATTTGCCAGGAAAAAATAAAGAATATCATCGATTATTTTAAACTGAAACATCCAGCTTTTAGGGGAAGTTAAACTGTCCAGCTCAAAGGAAAGCGTATCAATGGGGACTAAGGTAAGTTCTTCCACAGATATTTCAACGGACTGCACCGTAGAGGATGGCTTGGTGGCACATGCAAATAAAATAAGCAGGGCAGCTAAGGCTCAAGGGCATATTTTCACTGTCAGGTAATTTTAGAAATTATAAAAGGAGTAAATAGATTTAGCAAGATAAATTAAAAAAGCGATAAAGATCAACACTTTAGTGTATCATTTTTTACCTCTATGGTTTAATTTTTTTTTACATTCTATTCCTGAATTCCAACTTTTACTGTTGCAGTACTCAAAATACCATCTTTTTTCAAAATTAATTCTCAATGTATTGAGGAATATCCGAATATCCCCCCTGCAAGTATTACGGCTATTATTGCAACCTTAATTGTTTGACTTTTAAGCTTCTTCATAATCTTTATTTGTCTACATTACCTACATTATTTAAGCTTTTCGGTATCCGCTTTAATCACAATATTAAAAGGATTCGGTGAAATAATATTTCAATATGTATTTATCATACTTTATTTAAGCCTATTTTTAATTTTGTATTATTACTAAAGAAATATTATTGCATTAATACATACTTATATTGTCTCCCAGCGGTAGCCGAAAAGCTTAAATAGAGTAGGCATAATCAATTATTTAGTATTATTATGAAAAAATTAATTTTAGGTTTATCTGTGTTGGCTATAGCAGGAACGCTAAGTTTTATGGCAAATAATGCAAAAGCTGATATAGCTGATCCTTGCAATGGACCGTGCGTAAGAGATGTCATCGATTGCACTCCCACTGGCAGCCGATGTAAGACAACAGGTACTGTGTGTGGTGTGAAGACGGATTGTATGGGTTGAATTTAGCCTTATAGTGACCATAAAAAGCTGTCATTCAAAAGATTGACAGCTTTATTTAAATCCTTAATAACACATATTTTTTGTTATTTAAATATAAACACATAACATGAGAACACTAATATTTATATGTTCATTAATTATTATAACGGGGTGTATAAGTCAGCCCCCAAAAGACCTAAACGAAACCAATACAATTTCGGCCCTAAAATATTCCCTTATCCCCATAGATACGGTTAAAATCCCCATAGATACCCTCACCTCCAATTTCAACAGATTTACTCAATATAAAGAGCTCAACGGCCAAAAACTATTTGCTATTTATAATTCAAAGGCACATAAAATACAGGCATACAACATTGAAAGCCGGGAGAGTTACCTGAATATCAACCTAAATAAAGAAGGGCCTGAGGAAATCCCCCATTTACTCGGATTTCATATCCATTCATTCGATTCTATTTTTCTGTTTTCTTTTAACGAAAATAAAATACTGCTCATTGATTCAGGTGGCGTAATGATTGATTCATACTACCTCAATGAAACCCTGGAAAAAGAGAATAATCAATTTGAAATGGATATGGAGTTCTTTTTTGAAGTATCATATCTTTCCAAAAATCATTTGCTTACAATTTGGGTAGCGCCATTAATCAGTAGAGCTACGATTGAATATTTTCAATACCCCCTGGCAGTAGATTATAATATTAAAACGAAGAAAGTGGAGCATAATTATGGATTATATCCCGAAAATTATCGCGATAATGGCATCTATTATCTTCTAAATAGTTTAGGACGCATCAATACAACTGCTTATGATATCCATTATTTCAACTGTTCACATTTTCTGTATCTCTATGATAACACAACCAAAGAATTAGTGAGGAAAGTGTATGCTAAAAGTCAATACCTGCCAGATGAGATTGAACCAATAATGTATCCTGATGATGAAAAGCCAATTCTTCAGGAACAGGCCAATTATCATACCACTTTGGGCAGGTACAATAAACTTCATTTTGATAATGAAAATAATTTATTTTACCGGTTTGTGAATTTGCCGCAGGAACTCAGGGCGTCAGATGGTTTGTTAAATGGTAAAATTGATAACAAATTTTCCGTAATGATACTTAATGCTGATTTTGGAATATCCGGGGAAGTGGAATTACCTGCCAAGACCTTTTGGGATCGAACCAGCTTTGTTTCTGAGGGCCTGTTATGGATCAACATCAATCATCCGAAAAACCCGCTCAACGATGAAAATTACTATCAATTTATTGTATATCAACCTGCACTTCTATGAACGCAATAATAAAATCAGCATTTATAATATTTTGTTCTTTACTTGTTTCCTGTCAATGCAATTGTGAGTATCCTTATAAAGATAATTTAACTGAATTTTTATCCACAGAAGCTAATTATAAAATACCACAGGGTAATGTGATATTGGTCATACTACCACTCGATGCCTGTAGTAGTTGTTTATTAAGTACCATAGAGATGTTAAAAAATAGCCACGATGAATTGGATATTGTGGTTGCCACCTCCAGCAAAAGGAATCTTAAGAATTTTGGTCTTGAAAACCTTTCCGGTAATATTTATTTTGATTTGAAGAATAACTATAGCCGATATGAAATAGGGGCAGGCGTTCCCCTAATTTTTCACTTCAAAAATGGAGAATGCCTGTTTTATTCTGAAACTACGGATGATAAAAAATCGCAAATAAAAAAACACTTCAAATGGTGATAACTACTCCAGGGCCTTTTTCCACCGCCTCCAGCGGTGAAAAAACGCAATATCGTTACTTTATAGACAGACTCTAATTGAGATTATAGCCCTTTTAAAGTCTAAATGTTTTTTTGGCAAAAATCATTACATTTATAGGATATGCTCAATAACCTCATTCACCGGCCCATTGGCGTTTTGTTGTCTTTCACGGCCCTGGCCATATTCAGTCTACTGTCACTTCATCGGCTCCCTGTTTCCCTGCTTCCCGATACCGACACCCCCGTTTTATATGTACGCTCCAACTACCCCAATGCTTCTCCTTACGAACTGGAGGGAAATATCATGGCCGGTTTACGCGAGCGACTACTCCCCTTAAACCGGCTAAAAGACGTCCGTTCTGAGGCTCATGCCGGTCACGGAACCATCCGGCTGTTATTTGAACAAGGCACCCGGATGGACATGGCTTTTATTGAGGCCAATGAAATAGTAGATCGCCAAATGGAGCACCTGCCACGCGATATGGATCGGCCACAGGTCATTCGAATTAATACCACGGATGTCCCGCTGGTACGCATCAATATTGTGCCCGGCAACCAAAGTGAATACGGAGCCGTTTCAACACTCACGAAAAAAGTGATAAAAAAACGTCTGGAACAACTGGAAGGTGTGTCTATGGTGGATATCAACGGCACCCGCGAACAGGTGATTGAAGTGAGGCCCTATACTCAAAAGCTCAATGCCTTTGGTGTTACGGAACAGGGGCTTATTTCGGCCATCATGGCTGGCAATTTAAAACCGGGCAATGTGCAGGTAAAAGACGGGCATTACCGTTATTTCCTGAAGGTGGAAGCAGAACTCAGGGGTAAAGAAGGTATAAAAAACATGGCTGTCTCTTCCCCTTCAGGCCATACACTTAAACTTAATCAACTGGCTGAGGTGCTACTTACCGGGGCCGAGGCAGAAGGCATCCACCTGTTTAATGGCTCAGAGGGGCTGGTGGTCAACGTACACAAACAGGCAAGTGCCCAAATGGCCCTGGTGGCCGGGAGAATAAAAAAAGAAGTAGAAGGCCTGAGGAAAGATTTTCCCCATGTGGGATTCCACCTCATTCGCGACCAGTCGATACTGCTGAGTATGTCGCTGGGAAACCTGACCAACAGTTTGGTATATGGCTGTTTTTTTGCTTTCCTGGTTTTATTTGTCTTCATGGGTAATGTGCGTCTGCCCCTCATCATGGGCATTAGCCTGCCGGTTTCTGTCATCATCAGTTTTTTGTTTTTTTATTTCACAGGCCTGTCGGTCAATGTGATATCACTGAGTGGTCTGGCACTGGGTATAGGCATGTTGATAGACAATGCCATTATAGTGATCGACAACATTTCCACCTACAAAAATAAGGGGGAATCCTTGTGGGCAAGTGCTTCCAAGGGCACCACTGAGGTGATGTCGGCGCTGATCAGTTCGGCGCTGACCACCCTGGCCGTATTTGTGCCATTGGTCTTTTTGAACGGCCTGGCCGGCGCTTTGTTTTATGACCAGGCCGTGGCTGTAGCCATTATACTCCTTGTTTCTCTGGCCGTTTCCTTTATTTTAATTCCTGTTGTTTATGTCCTTTTCTTTCAACGCTATGACCTTCCCGAAAGGCCTGTCAGGACAGACAGCAGGGTCTTTCATTTTACCTTGAGGGCATATCATCAGGTCTATAACCGCGTTTTCCGCCTTAAAGGTTGGTTTCTTGCAGCCATATTCATCATTTCAGTATTCATCTTATGGAATAGTGTGTTTATGCCCCGCTCCGGCATGCCCGAAGTGGAAAATAGGGAACTGGAGGTCGCTATAACCTGGAATGAGGCCATTACAGTGGAAGAAAACAAACGAAGGGCGATTGAAGTTTCAAGCCAGGCCTCACATTTGGCAGACCTCTGGGAGGCCGATGTTGGTCAGACGCAATATATATTGAAGAGTACAGGTCATACTACAGGTACCGGTACCCTGTATTTTAAGTTCGGAGAAAAAAGCAAGATGGATATGGGCCGGGATAATTTAACACAATACCTTGCCGCCAAGTACCCACAGGCTGTGACCAAAATAATACCTGCACCCAATGCTTTCGAACAAGTGTTTGCACGACCGGATCCTTTTTATGAATTGCGCATACGCAGATATGATGGTCAGTTGATCGCTGACACCTCCCTAATTGAATCACTTGCCAGCCTAACGGGAGGGCGGTCACTGAATAAAGGAAGTGGTTTTGAGCGGGAAACCGAAATCCTTCTGGAGGTGGATCATGACCTGGCGCTTACCTACCATGTACCTGTGCGGAAAATCATCACCAGCCTAAATCGGTTGTTTGCCAACTACCTTATTACGGAGATCAAACAATTTGGCGACAGAATACCTGTTTTGCTAAAAAAGGGGCATAAAAATATCAATTCAGCCTTAAATTCTACTTTGATCAGAAATGAGAATGGAGAGGGTTACCCCCTTTCCCAATTTGTTAAAGCCGGTACTACCACAGGATTTAAAACACTGCATGCGGATCAGTCGGGCTTGTATCAATCACTGACGAGCAGTTTGCCCCTTAGCAAGGATGAACAGCAAAGTACAGGCCGGTGGGCCCTGGAAAACAATTTAAAAATTGATTTCGCCGGTTATTACTTTACCGACAGGGAAAATTTAAGTCAGCTCTTTGTAATACTTATCGTTTCGGTGCTCTTGCTGTATTTTATTCTTGCTGCCCAGTTTGAGTCCTTTTTGCAGCCTTTGATTGTATTGCTCACATTACTGCCCGGTATAAGCGGAGCGCTGATCGTGCTTCAGCTTACAGGGCAGACCATAAATATTATGTCAGCCATAGGCATGGTCATCATGTTGGGCATTATTGTTAACGACTCCATCCTAAAAATAGATACCTACAACAGAATGCTGGCCGAAAGGGTAAAAAACGGAACAGTGCTCACAAAAGAACTGCTCATGTCAGTTCTAAAAGAGACCGGCAATATACGCCTTAAGCCCGTACTGATGACCACTATTACGACGGTATTAGCCTTATTGCCTGTGGCCTTGTCTTCCGGTTTGGGTGCTGACCTGCAACGTCCCCTGGCTTATGCGGTGATGGGTGGTTTACTGGCAGGAACCTTGTGTGCCGTGTTCGTCATCCCCCTTTTGTATTGGTATATAAAGCACAGGGCAATTAAGGCTGATTGACTTGCTCCTCGTTTAATATTAACCTTGATTTTTTAAAGGTAGAATAGTGCAGCAATTCACAGGCCAGAAGTTGAGCGCAAATACAAGCGGAGAGCTGCTTTATTTGGCTCGTGACCCACGTGGAGGCAGTAACGACATTGCCTTTCCACAACTTAATTCTTACGCCCACCTCAATTCTCCCGCTTTTCAAAGCGTTCTTTCTTCTTGTCTTCCAGCCTTTTCATCACAAAATAGATGAGCAGCGCCACGGCAACCACACCGCCTAAAAAGTAAAACAATCCGACAACTATAGCTATTCCCTCCATCATTTCAACTTTACGGCTGTGCCATAAGCGAGAATTTCAGAGGCGCCATTCATGACGGCAGAAGTCATAAAGCGCAAATTTACCACGGCATCAGCACCCATGTTTTTAGCATCTTCTGTCATCCTGAACAATGCCTCTTCCCGACTTTCGGCCATGAGTTTGGTATATTCGCTGATTTCGCCGCCCACGATGTTTTTCAATCCGGCAAAGATGTCACGGCCTATATTTCGTGCCCTAACGGTACTTCCACGAGCAACACCCAGCATTTCACTGATTTCTTTGCCTGCAATGGTTTCTGTGTTTGAGATGATCATTGTTGTTGTAGCTTTTAGTATTTATTATCCCGTTGAGAGACTGCTTTTGTTTACGATAATAGTGCGTATTTTGTTGTGGTAAGATAGATCATTTCACCCCTGACGGGGTTTACTCGTTAGAAGTTTTATTGAGTTAAAATAATATCACCCCTGACGGGGTTTTGAATGGTAGTTGTTACCTGGATAAAATTATTTCACACCTACCGGGATTTGAACTTCATATCCGATGGGTAAACCTGATATTTGGGTCGTTTGTAACCAAAAAACCATATTCATGCTTTATCCGATTGTCTTTTTCCTCATGCACCAGCATCACCGGCCGGGTGATTTTTCGGGTCGCCTCTGCCGGTTTGATACTACCTGCTTCAAATCCACCAATGTACTCAACCCTCCAAATCGTGTAATCGGTGAGAAAGGCCACATCAAATCCGGAATGATAACGGGCATAGTCATCTACGATGCTCCAGAAATCGGAAAAGGCACTTTCGATGATCCCAAATTTCAGTCTATCCCTTCATTATCAAATCGCTTAAGGTCACCCACGCGAAACGTCCACTCCGGGGTATTTAACACCTCACCAAAATCTGCCCGATACCAGGGGCTGATATTCTCATCGTTGGGGTTTTGGAGTATCTGTATCTCCTGGGCCGGCATATAGCTCTGGGCCAGCATAAATAACTTCTCACCCGTACTCTGGTTTATGGCCACATCAACAACGATAACTGCATGACCAGGTGATCCCCCCTGAATAAACACATCTCCAATCTGTAGGTCAGTCATTTTCACAGGCATCAGCTCTTTTTCAAGAGACAAGGTACCGGCATAGCTGAAGATCAACTCCATATATTTCCAAAAGTCCTTGTAAGTATTGGAGGGTTGGCCACCTGAAGTCCAGTGCGACTTATTGCCTTTTACTACTACCCTGTTGCCCAGCATCCATTTGGAATAATCTACCCGAAAACCATTGGTGAAGTTAAAATGTATTTGGTCGTAAGCTTGCTGTTCCCACAGGTATTCTGCCCGAAGGCGCATGATGGCATCGGCACACTGGTGGAGGTCACGCTTGCCGATTTCGAGATTTACCACCGCCTCATAAACGCCATGATTAGGCTTTTCATGGCCATTGTAATAGAGCACATCACTACCCTGTGGTTTCAGGGGGAGTTTTCTCAGGTAATGGGCAAAAGCGTTCTCCTCAACTTTTTGTCGGACATACCCATCCACCACTGAAAACCGATCATGAATTGTTTGTCCTTCGGGGTTGAGTAGGTTACTCTGGGGGGTGTTTTGTTTGTTTTGAAGGACGGTGGCCCGGGCGC
>JAOUKJ010000126.1 GCA_029882675.1 Cyclobacteriaceae bacterium | reverse complement strand
TGTAAAATCACCGGTATCGGGTGCTACAAAACCGATGTTGGCCGTTTCACCGGGGTTGGGCAACCGGTGTTGAAATTCAGATTCAAGACAAACCAGCTTCGACTCGTCCCTGTTCCAGGGCGACATGTCGTAGTAACCAAAGAAATGATGTTTGGGCCCGTGGGTCAGGCGGCGGACCCTGAATTTTGGCAATTCACTCCGGATCAGCCCGGCATCCGATGAGGAGTATAAAGGGGAGGGCATAGTAAAAAGGGCGCCCAGTCCAATTGATGAGTTTTGTATAAATTCCCTTCTTTTCATTGGTGTCAGTTTTTTGCAATCAATTCGTATTCAAAAATATAATGCCCTTCTGTTATAATAGGTATTTCATCTTCTTTCCCACAAACAACGAACTCCTTTTTTGATCCGGCAAGGATCTGCTGGGAAGCCTTATTTTATTTGTCGGTTCAGTACTCATCCAACAATTCCTTCATTTTCGCCTGCACTTTATCATACTTCTTATTGCCTGCCAGGTTGTTGTACTCCAGGGGGTCGGTATGTTCATTGTAGAGCTCTGTGCCGGCCTTGCCGTCGTCCCACTCAATATACCGCCAGTCTTTGGTCTTCACGGTGCGGCCCATCATACTGCCCCTTCTGATGATGGCATACACCACATCCCTGAACGATGTCATCGGATTTTCCAGTACTGTTTTGAAGCTTTCTCCTTCCAGGTGGTCAGGTGTACCTTTCAACCCGCACATATCGGCCAGGGTCGGGTAAAAATCAATAAACTCAATCATGGCGTTGGTCTCCAGGCCGGCCACGGTTTCATCGCCATTATAAATGATCAGCGGGGCGCGCTGGCCTTTTTCATAGATGGTCACCTTGTTCCACCATTCATGCTCACCCAGGTGGTACCCGTGGTCGCCCATAAAGACGATAAGTGTATTTTCCATCATCCCTTCTTCTTCCAGCGCCCGGAGTACTTTACCTACCTGGGCATCCATAAAGCTGGTACAGGCATAGTACGAACGTAAAAATTCACGCCTGTCCTGATCGGTAAATTCGTTGAAGACGCGTGTTTGTCCCGGTAGCGAATGGTCATAGGGCGGAGACCAGCCCTCCGGCAGCGAAGGAGGATCGCAGGCCACGAGCGGATACATATCGAAGTACTTTTTGGGGGCGATAAAGGGATCGTGGGGCTTGTGCAGGCCCAGGGCCATAAAAAAGGGCTTTTTCCCTGCCGACCTCACCACTTCCACCGCTTTTGCTGCAGATTGCCCATCGCGCTGGTCCAGATCATCGCCTTCTGCAGCCAGCCAGTGGCACCATTTCAGCTCGTCATTCGACATGTTTCGGCCTTCACCCTGCTGCCCTATAGCAGTAGTTTCAAAGTTATAGATTTCGTCCCAGGCTTTCGCATCATCATGTTCGTTCTGACCGTGAAACACCTTGCCGATGGAAACGGTTTTGTATCCGTTCTTTTTGAAAAGGTGAGGAAGTGTAATGCGGTCGCCCAGTACCGATTGCAGTGTAGTGCGGTTGTCAATAATCCCAATGGTTTCCGGCCTTACTCCGGTGAGAAAAGACGACCTGCTGGGATTACACACGGCATAATTGCAATAAGCGTTGTTGAACTGGATACCCTGGTCGGCCAGCTTGTCGATATTGGGGGTTAATACTGTAGGGTGTCCATAAGTGCCCAGGGTCGTGTTCAGGTCATCGATGATAATAAAAAGAACATTTTTCTTTTCATCTTTATCAGAGACTTCCGGATTATTAAAGCTGGTAGTAAAGCCATAGAGCAGCAATATGCCAATGGCTGAAAGCAGGAGTAAAGTCTTTTTCATCTTTAGAAAAATAATGTTTCTGACAAATATATGATTTTCAAAGACGAGGCAAAGTAAAATCCCTGGCATCTGTTGTATCTCAATAGCACAGATTGAAAAAGGGGTACTTATTCCATGAAGGATCAGTCAAAAGCTGTTTTGTACATACACACAAGCCCCACAATGTTTCGATGCGACCATCACTTTTACCTGGGCCGTCTGACAAAAAATTCTGAATATGTTTATCCAATCGAATATAACTGGCGAATAAAGACCTACTCCATTTGACAAATAATCATGCTTTGTAACCTTTATCACCAAATACCTGATAGGCATGGACGTTTTTTGTAAAAGGTTGATCCATTTCACCTCCATACTTTTAAGGGTCAAACGGTCATATAACTTTAAAAATAATAAGATGATGAACAATACCTCCACATCAACAAAAAAACACACAATACCATATCCACCCTTTCTGAAATTGAAAAACCTTATAGCCTTAATATCGATTTTATTATTTATGACTTTTGCGGCATGCAGGGATCGTCCCGACAGTACGCAGGCAGGATCTGAAACATTGGATAATACTACTATTCCGGCAAAGCTCATAGTCAACCAGGAGAGTGAGGGATTTACGCTGTTGAAAACGAATTGTTATGTATGTCATAATCCGAATATCACCTCTCATGATGAAATACTGGCCCCACCACTGGCCGGAGTAAAAAAAAGGTACCAGATGGCCACGAGTAGCAGGGAAGAGTTTATCGCTAAAGTATCCGCTTTCGTTGCTGATCCGAAAGCAAGCACTGCATTAATGAAAGGGCCGGTAAACCGGTTTGGTGTTATGCCAAAACCCAATGTAAAGCCGGAAGACATCAAAAAAATCGTTGAATTTATTTACGACAACCCGATAGAAGAACCTTCCTGGTTTGCGGAACACCATGAAGAAATGAATAACCACTAATCAATTTGTGTCAGACACAATCCAGGTCAAAACATTTGGACGAATTTGAGCCTTGCTGCAAATTCAAAAGCAGCCGGTGAATGTAGATGTAAACTATTTTTCCGGAAAAAATTTAATCTGTTTTGATTTTGAAAATAAGGTAAATAACATACAGATAATGGAACCAAACTACGGAAAGGAGGATTATCAGGGTGTAAACCATCCATAAAGGAGCATCTGTATCGCCCAGACCCCGTTTCTTCTCCACCACCAGCGGCACGGGTTTACCCCAGTTAATTACCCCATTTGCTTCGAGGGTACCATGATCATCATGTTCTTCAACTTTGGCCACAACCGTCAATACGCCTGCAGTATCTCCGGGCATATCTATCGGAAACTCAAAAATACTTTTTCCATTTTCATCCGTTTCCCCTTCTCCAAAGTTATACAATTCGAAAGTCCCCTGGATGTAATACATAATATATGCGCTTTCTACAGGCACTGGTATGTTGCCCATGCCAGGTGTGGTAACAAAAGTTTCGATATATTTTGTGGTATCTTTTTGTAAAAACGACAAGACCAGGCTGGCCGGTTTCACCTGCAGTGTTTCGGTGGCCTTTTCCGCTGTTTTATTTCCTTCAAATTCAACTTCAAAATTCATCATCCCCAAAGAGTCCGGAGTGATGTCATGATGATCCTGAATGATAAGTATGGCCACTCCCTCATCGTTCGTTTTTATTTTATCAAGCAAGGTTATTGATGTATCGCTTAAGCTGTAAAACTTCAAAACTACATTGGCCAAAGGACTATAACGGCGATCTTTCTGGACTGAAATAACCGCGCGAATGAGTTGAGTATTATCATACTTTTTATGATACCCAAGTTGTAGGGAAGAAGCATCTTTTTTCGTTGTTTGTGATAACAAGCTAAGCGGCAAAACCAGAGTTAGCATTACTGCAAATAAACGGTGTAAAATAAACTTTTTCATGCAGGGAAATAATTTGTAATTCAACAACTACAAGTGTTCTATTTTCTTAGCCTCTTTGAGTTTTTCTTCCTTTATTTTTCGTTTAATTATTCGCTTCATAACGGTTTTCCTCAATTGTGAATAATTAACGCTGTCATCTGCTTTTACAACAGGAACTATTGGTACCAGCTTTGAAAAGAGGAAAAAAAACAGGAAAAAAGTAGCCACCCCTGAAAACGTCAACAGCCATTCCACCAAAGTAGGGGAATAGCGGATATACTCTGACCGCATGTCTTGTAAAGGCAACAACGGGGTTTCAAGTGTGGGTATGATAATCAGGTACCGCTTTACCCACAGGGCCGCAACCGCAATAACGGATACTGCTGTAATGCTATTGATGTTTCTAAACTTTGGAATGAGGATAACAATAATTGGCAACAAAACACCAATAAATGCGGCAAAGAAAAACCACCACCAATATTCACTGGTATCGAAGAGCTTGTAAAGCACTTCCATGTCCCAGGTTTCTGAACCGTACCAACTTGTTAAATATTCACTAAAAGTAAAATATCCATACAATGCGCCTAATATCATCAAAATAATGCCCAGGTAATTGAAATGAATTTTGGTGATATAAGACTTCAGGTTATAGAACCTTCTGAATATCCACAGGGCAATGATCAGTACTCCTGTACCGGAAAATACAGCAGCTACAACGAAATAAGGGGCAAATATGGTACTGTGCCACCCAGGACGTAATGTCATACCAAATATCCAGGCCAATACTGAGTGGACGAGTACTGCCAGCGGAATAATGATTGCTGACATGGTATCCAGCGCCCGGTCCAAATACCTGTTTTGCCTGGAAGTTCCCCTGTAGTTTACTGCAAAAAACTTATATACTCCATTTCTCCACTTACTTTCAAAAGGATAATCCCTGAGGGCTGCCATGTCTCTGATTGATGCCAGATAAAGAAAGATAATACTGCCGATCAAATAGGTGCTTATGGCCAGGACGTCCCATATTATGGGTGATTGTATCCTCCCAAAAACAGCCAGGTGATGAAGCCGGTCCAACCTGCCCATACATAACAAAATATAGATAGGGCCAATGAAGGTTGAAATGACCGTAATGATTTCAGCAATTCTGATAATCGGGGTTCGCCATTTCACCCGCAATAAATGCAGGATTCCGGATATCAAAGCACCTGCATAACTTATCCCGATGAAAAAAATGAAATTTACAATATATATACCCCAGACTACATTGTCCCGCATACCGGTAACAACATGCCCTTCAATAATTTGAACCAATAGGGCATAAATCCCACCCACAATAAATATCAGCAATAAAATGAGCCTGAAAATACCCGACTTACTAATGGTCACCATTTGTGGTGCAAAAAACTTTAGGGCCCTCGTTGATTTTTGGTCGAGTTCCATCATTGGTTTAGTGTTTTTTGACGATCGAGTTCCTGTAAAACTTTTGTTGTTCCTCTGACAGGGTTTTAAAACCCAGTTCATAATCAAACATCCGGTCTACCGGGGGCAGGTAATAGACGTTTGGTTCAGTACCCAGTTCAGCCATAAAATGGTATCCCGCCCTTTCGTATATCAGCTCTGAGAACCTGAAAGTCTCCGACCCATTGCTGACGATGTCCTCATTTTTATCACCAAATAAAATTGCGCCATTTGGGCAGCCGGTAACACAAACGGGTAGCTTACCCATTCGCGCCATATCAGGGCAAAAATCGCACTTCCCTACTGTACCCACCAAAGCGGGAACGCTGGTTTCCGGAGAATAGTCATTATGTGCAGCCTCTTCCTTACCTTCCGGCTCTTTCCAATGAAATACCCTGGACGAATACGGACAGGCCGTCATACAAAATTTGCAGCCAATACAACGTTCATTATCTACCAATACAATACCATCCGTCCGTTTGTAGGTCGCACCCACAGGGCACACTTTTACACAGGGGGGCTGATTACAATGAAAGCAAGGCTTGGGAAACCAATACGGAGCCGTATCAGCGCTGTCCTGCATTAAAAAAACCTTTATCCATTCATCTTCAGGAGCCAGATAGTGCATTTCCTGACATCTGGTCACACACTTCCTGGCATTTCTGCACCGGGATAGATCAATGACCATAACCCACTTTTTGCCGGGAATACCTTCACGGGCTTCTTCGGGAGGAACGTGTTTATGGGCTACCTCCCGAACTTTATGACGGTCTATTTCAACCAGTTTACCGTCTGTTGTCAGCATCCTGACCTTTTCGCCTTCTTCCTCCTCATCTTTCTTTTCTACACATCCCGGACCACTTGTCAAAGCCACTGCTCCGGCCGCCAGTCCATATTTAATAAAGGACCGTCGTTTGCTTTTTTTTGCCATGATGGGTCTTTATTATTGTATTTAAACAGGTAGTTACCAAATCTAGAATTGTTTATGTACAATATCAATGATTGTTATCAAGCCTGATTGTGACATAAGTCATTCCGGGGCCTCTTTTCAATAAAGGTGCATTGTCAATAATCCGTTTACCTGGGCGGATAACAAAGTAATATGATGGCCGGCTTCTTTGAAATAAAGGCAATTTCGTCAATGGCCGCTGAAAAGAATATTTCATCGCCCTGTGTGAAGCTCGTTTCTTTTTCATTACAGATTAACGTCCCCTCTCCGGAGTAAATGACAGCTACGAAAAATTGCCCGTTACCCTTTAAATTACACGCTCCATATAGCGACAGTTCATTTACGGCAAAGCAATCGGTATGCGATTCATTAAAAATGGATTTCAGGGTATAGTCAGAAGAAGAGTTTAGCACCTGAGGTACAATTTTCCATTTATTCTCAGTTTCTTCAAACGAACACCCCTCATAGTGAAAGCAGTCCAGCATGTTCTCTTCACCAACTCCCTGGTGAATGAGCTCATCGCCGATGGTCAGTCCGCCCGGTGTGGTTTTCTCCACCCGCATGGTGTAATCTGTAGGCTCCTGCACTTCCAGTAGAAAGCAACCGGCCCCAATGGCATGAGGCACCCCTCCACAGACCATAAAGGCATCACCAGGCTGTACTTGAAATTTATGCAGGCAATCCAGCATACCGGCAATGTCCTGTCTCCGAAACAGGTCTGCCCAGATCTCTTTTGTGACGCCCTCTTTAAAACCCAGGTAAACAGCACTTTTATCACCCTCAATTTCACGGCCGCCCAGTACATACCATGATTCTGTTTTCCCAAATTCCGATCCAAGCATTTCGCGTGCATATTTTTTGTCGGGATGTACCTGGATAGTGAGACGTTCGCAGGAGTCAAGCATTTTGATGAGTACTCCGGTACTTTTATATTTTTTGATATGTTCTTTTCCCAGAAACAGCCCCGGGTCAGAAGCGATCAGGTCTTTGAGCGGGAGTTCGCCACCCGGAGAAAGCACATTAGAAAAACCCTCATTTTCCGGACGGCCCTTGCCCCTGGCCGAAATGGTGGACATAATCCACTCTTCCGGAAAGCTGCCGTCTTGTTCATGCCCGTCCTTTTTCCATCGATCGATCAGTGCCCCACCGGTATAGGTACGCCAAACACGATTGGGCTTTTGTTTTAAGGCGAGGGAAGCATATTGTTTGAATTGCTTTGTCATATTTTAAATTGTGATCAGGTGAGGATTCAATTTACTCAAATCCGATCACCGTCACATCAAAATGATTTAATATTACCCGACTTGTTTTCGTTTTATTAGGGTGCCCGGCAATCTCTTTTTGGTTTTTGGTTTATGGATTGTAATGCAATGAAGTCCGCCTCCTTTGTAATTCAGGTCAGTAGCATCAATGGAAACTATTTTTCTGTTTTTGAAAACTCCCTGAAAAACCTGCCTGACCTCTTCATCTTTTTCGCTGATAAAATCAGGATCCCCAACTTTATAGTATGACGGAACAACGACCGAATGGTTGGTCAGCACAAAATTAAGATAGCTGGTCACAGGTGTATATAAAATATCTGTTCCTTTCAATTGCCCCCGGATATAAATTACCGGGGCTTGCGGAACTCTTATTATTTTGAAAGGATTTCCATTCTGATCCAGTGCCTGGCTTAATATCCGGAAATTTTCTTCCAGTCGATCATGGATTATTTTGTAGAACTTATCTCTTTTCATATCACTGGAGTCTACTTCGGCAAGTAGTATTGTTCCGGCATCGGCAAACCGGCAAAATTCATCAATATGCCAGTTTACCCCATAACCATAAATATCTTCGGTAATGGGGCCGTAGCCAAAGAAATCGTCCTGCGGTATTCCCCTTTTTAACCAAATAAAATTAGTCTGATTATATTTTTCCCGGTACTCCGCCTCAATTTCCGCTTTGGATAGCTTCGGATTAATTTGCTCTTCATACCCCTCCAGTAAGATGATGGTTCCCTTACCATTAATCTCCCGGCCACCACCTGTACTAAATAATTTACTTTTAAAGAACGGGATTTTCATTTTTCCACTCACCTGAGGTGAGAAATTATTATAGTCAAAATATTCCAGGTGTGGGTATTCAAATCCAACTACAGCCAATTGGCCCTGTTCATTTTCAAGGAACGAAGGACCGTAATCCCTGATCCAGATGTTGTCTTTTTCCAACTTAAAAGGGTGCAGGTCAATATTGCTCATTTCCGCATTTTGCTGAAGCAAAAACCTTTCTATCTGCTTTTTATTGTGATAATTTTCATTAAAAAAAAGGGTAACGTGGTCATCTTTTGATATTTCAGTCACCAAAGGAATGATGATTTGTCGGAATTTCGGATTCCAGCATAACATCGTTGATTCCTGCTCGTCAAATTCGGCTGCCGGTGAAAAAGGGCCATCACTAAACCTTTCTTTACAAGAAAATACGATAATGAAAATAAAAAGTACAACCAGGGATATATTTCTCACCGAAACACGTCTTCCTGACCAAATTAATATTTTCAAAAATAATTTTGAAAATAATGTGCGGTTGTAGCCATTCATACAGACAGTACGCATAGATTAAGAATAGTATATACCTTAAATCCGCAGGCGGCTTTCATAAACATTTAATCATGTTTTAAATATAACCAAATACACCGTTTTTAATCTAAAGATTACTCACTTATTCAAGTGCACCAAAAAAAATGTATTTTAAATTTTCACTCCCCTTGGGGCGGGAAACATCTTTTTCTTGAATACCTGAAATACGTTTGCGGATTTTAGAATCTACGAATATATATCCGAAATCTGATTAAATATTGAATTTCGAAAAAATACTAATGATCATTCTCAAAACTTTTATTTATCAACAATCAATGCCGTTTACTTAACGAACAATTTTTAACCACAAAGTTCTCCCCCGAATGGTCAAGGATTTTATTGGGGTAGTTTATTTTAGTTATGTCCGTATTATGAATAGTAAGTTGGCTTAAATTAGAGACAACCCTTCAGCCTACCGGCAGCTTCCCTTGAAAGGGAAGCAAGTTACCCCTGG
>JAOUKJ010000689.1 GCA_029882675.1 Cyclobacteriaceae bacterium | reverse complement strand
TTTGGTGGGCATGTGATAAGGTTTGAGATAATAGAAGAGGCTGTCTCAAAAGTATCTGAGTGGTCTGAAATCATATAAAGCAATCAATATTTCTTATATTTTGGCGCTTGCTGGAGCCAAAATATAAGAAATACCATCATATTTGAGTCATATTCCCAAGTGTCTCAAAATGTTTTTAATTTTTAAGACACCCTCTTTTTTGTTCCGCTTATTTCAAATATGAATTCAACATCCAAAGTGTCTTTTCTGTCCCGGAAATGTAATCACTCATTAAACTGACAGTTCCTTCATCATTGGCATCGGCAGCCAGTGACAATATTTCTCTTTCCTTGAGAATAAGTGTTGAAAAGTTTTTGACAATAATTTCCACTCCTTCAATTCCTGATGTGATGCCCTTTTCTTCTTTGATCTCCGATACGTTAAGGTAATCTGAAAAAGTATGAAGGGGCTCCCCCTCCAGTGTAAGTACCCGTTCAGCGATTTCATCAATCTTTAAAACAGCCTCATCATAATATTCTTCAAACTTCAGGTGCAGTTCGAAAAATTCCCGGCCTTTTATGTTCCAGTGTAAGCCGCGCAGGTTTTGATAAAATAACTGGTAATCTGCCAACAGTTCATTGAGCTTACTGCTGAGTATTATTGCTTTTTCACGGTCTATTCCTACTAAATTTTTCATTGTTTGTTTATTGTTAAATTGATGATGCAAAAGTCTGATTTTATTATATATAAATCAAATCGATTATATATATATCAATATAATTAAAAACTATATATATTGAATAAGCCCTACCTTTAATAGGCTATTTCATGGCTTTAGATCTGATAAGGCATTTGGTGAAAGCCATAAAACGAGGCCGTTTTTGACCTTTCCCGAATGATTCCAAAAGGCGATTAATGTGAATTTTATTTTAAGAATAAAAGACATATGTTTCCCTTGGAAGTTTGACGCCAAAGCCGGAACAGGTGGTAGAGTGGGAGTAATATGCTTTTAAATTTGTCCCAATAAATACGTATCTTTATAGCCATTTCATAATGCATGGCTTTAAGTAAAGGAATATTGAAATTTTTTAAATTCGACAACCTGATGGAAGGGGTGTCGGGGTACATCGAAACAAGGCTCGACCTCTTTAAAATAGAGGCGAGGGAGGAGCTGGCAGAAATACTTACCAAAGCCATTGTGGGGGCTGTGCTGTTTCTGCTTTTTTGTTTCGGCCTTTTATTTATTAGCGCAGCGCTGGCTTTGTTCATTGGCCATGCCCTTAATAAATTGTACCTCGGATTTTTAATTATAGGTGGGTTTTATATGTTTGTCTTTGCTTTGATCATTTTGATTAAAGACAAAACGGATTTAAAAGGCAGGATTTATCACTATCTTGAAAAAAAAATAAAGCTCAAGGAAAAAGATGGAGGAGACCAATGACGTCAAAGAATACCTGATCAGGGCATCTGCTGAATATAAGGAAGAAATTCAGGAGGCACTGAAAACAGGCCTGGATAAACTTGGGAAAACAGGGGTAAATGCACTTGTGATTACCGGAGCACTGGGGTTTGCATACCTGTTGGTGAGAGGACTTACCGGTGAAAAAACCAGGATAAAAAATAAAGAGAACGAAGCTCCCGAGTATAGTCCGCCATCAATGCTCGATAAACTTGCCGAAAGGGTAGTCGAGCAAACAGTGATATTTCTGCTTACCCTGGCCAAGGAAAAACTTACGGCCTACCTCACTGAAACCGCAAGTGAACATGACAATACTGAAGGAACTGATAAACAGGAATAGTATAGGAAGAAAATCTGTATCGGTACTTATCGATCCGGATAAATGCGGTGATGATCAGTCTATTCTCAGGATAATAGAAATTGCCAATGAAAACTACGTTGACTTTTTCTTTGTAGGGGGTAGTCTTATTACCACACCCAACATGCATAGTATCATATCACTGATCAGGGATCACACACAAATACCGATAATCCTTTTTCCCGGAAGCAATATGCATATTGATACTTCAGCAGATGGTATCCTTTTTTTATCATTGATTTCCGGACGTAATCCCGATCTGCTCATTGGCCAGCATGTAGCGGCGGCTCCTTTACTCAAAGCCAGTGGGCTGGAGGTTTTACCTACAGGCTATATGTTGATTAATTCCGGACAGCCGACTTCGGCTTCCTACATGAGCAATACTACCCCGATTCCCGCTGATAAATATGCCATTGCATCAAGTACTGCCCTGGCGGGGGAGTTTCTTGGACTCAGGCTAATCTATCTGGATGCCGGTAGCGGTGGAGGGCCCATT
>JAOUKJ010000688.1 GCA_029882675.1 Cyclobacteriaceae bacterium | reverse complement strand
TGATGCCTATTTGTTCCGAATAAATGACGGGGATGACCTGAAGTGGTACGTAGGGCCAGGAGCGAAAATTAACTATCATGTTTCCTATTATCCCATGTGGGACGACAGCCATTTCTATTGGGCCAACCACCTTTCATTCGGGGGCAATACTATCCTTTCATATCAGACTAAAAACGGCAATGTGTGGACGGGAAGTGCAGCACTTCCTGTTTTTTCAATACTAAGCAGGCAAGCCTCAGTAAGGGATTACAAGATTGATGACCTGTCCTTCGGAGGTATAATGAAGAGTTTTCATAATAACCTGACTGCCGGAAGCCTGGGTACGGTGTTTTACCTGAACATGGATATCGAATACCGCTATCGGATTTCCGGGAAAACAGAGCAGGGCATTGGTTATAAGTTCCATTCCGGGCGTTATCGGGGAAAGGAAGGAAAACCACTGGGCACATTAAATCATTTGATCACATTAAACCTGTATTTCTGATGTTGAAAGTGTTAGTCAATACGATTTTGATTTTATTGGTGGCCGGTCTGACTTCCTGCCTCCATGACGGGGAGCTGAAACTTGAAAACAACGGTTTTGTGCCGGTAAATAAAAGTGATAACTGGGTGATTTCCACACCGGAGAATGAAAACATGGATGCCGGGCTATTAAACAAGGCCTATGATCTGGTGTATGATGACAGACGCTTTCTGATGGCCAGGAGCCTGCTGGTCATCAGAAACGGGAAGCTGGTAGCCGAGGCCTATCCATATGATCGGACAGATATTGACAGGATACATAATATACAGTCTTGCACCAAGACGTTTACTTCCTTGATGGCGGGGATTGCTTTGCAAAAGGGGCACCTGGATTCCCTGACACAAAAGTTGAGTGATATTTATCCGGGGCATTTCACCGGTTTTGAAGACAAGGAAGACATTACCCTATACGATGCACTAAGTATGCGTACGGGGTTGGAATTTAATAATGACACCAATACCCTGGGGCTCTATCAAACGGAAGAAAGTAGTGTGGAGTTTGTCTTATCTAAAGACAAATTATATGAGCCGGGCACGGTGTTTCATTACAATGATGGTTCACCCCATTTGGTCAGCGGTGCCATTCAGCAAGGGAGTGGACAATCATTGGGGGACTATGCCGGTATAAACCTTTTTGAGCCCCTGGGTATTGAAGAGTGGATGTGGGAAGAGGCCAGTGACGGTGTTACGTTCGGGGCGTTTAGCCTGTTTTTAAAACCAAGGGATATGGCCAAAGTAGGACAATTACTAATTAATAAGGGCATGTGGGACGGCCAACAGCTTATTGACAGCATATGGATCAAAAAAGCCACTGATATACAGGGATCTGCAAATTTTAATGGCGCTTCTTATGGCTTGTATTTTTGGGTATTTCCTTCCTATAAAGGATATGCTGCTGAAGGGCATGGCGGACAAATACTTTTTGTGGTGCCGGAAAAACAACTGGTAATTGTTTATACGGCCTGGCCATATACTTCCTCCATGTTATGGGATGAATATACAGAGTTGGTGGATATTATTACCGCCGCTTGTAAGTAGCAACCCACAAAAAACGTGGATATGTATTGGCTTACCGGCCTGTTCTCACTATTAATCACCAGCGATTAGGTCTCTCTGGCCAGCCGGTTGTGTAAAGTTTTATCACAAAAAAGCATATTTCTAATTACCCGAACGCATTACAATTGTAAGAAAATTAATTATTACGTCCTTTTGTATAGTATTCCCCAAGTTACCTTTGGCACGTAGTTATCCTCAAAAAAAGTGTCAAATGGTTTTTAATTATTTTTTCAGTTATACGGGCAGAAAATGTGGCATGACTCTGGTCATTCTTGTGGGTGTGCTGGCACTTGCATTCCCCCAATTTGTTTTTTCCTATTCGCCAATGAAAGGTAATTTGGAGTTGCCAAAGGAGTTGATCCAGGACGATCAGGTCAACAACCTGATAAAAAAGAATGATTATAAAGGGATCGCTGATTATACCATTGAAGCCTGGAAAGGTCAAAATGAGCAAACTGATGATATTCTTGTGATAGGATTTCAGGTAAATCCCAATTGACCTGAACCAGTCAATAGCATTTTCCATTACCTCTGTAAGGAAAGACGTATTTATGGAGAAAATAGAATAGACCTGTTTGATTACCTTTGTACCGAGTTTTATGTGCTAAACTATTATTGCTATGTATAAGTTAATTATAAAGTTCTTGAAGGCAAAGTTCCGGTTATCATTTTTTATTAATTTAAATCATTCCGCTCCCGTTCGCCTTGTTGTTGTGCC
>JAOUKJ010000125.1 GCA_029882675.1 Cyclobacteriaceae bacterium | reverse complement strand
CGCAATTACACAAGATCAATATGGTTTTATGTGGTTCGGTACGGCCAATGGGCTGAACCGGTTTGATGGCCATGAAATGATTTCAATTAAGCAGGATTCAACGAACAACTTAATTTCGAAAATATTACAAACCTTTTAATTGATAGCCCGAACCGCTTCTGGGTGGGAACAGACAAAGGGCTTCATTTATTTGATCCGGTCACGATGAAGTTTACAATGTTGTTTACTGATTTTATTGATGTTGAATCAAATCCTGAGAATAAAATATCTGATCTGTATGACGACGAGTTGAACAGGCTATGGGTGGGGTCTAATGGGCTACATTATCTTGATCCGGGTAGTTGGAAGTTTAAATCATTTGTAAATGATCCCAAAGACACCACATCGCTTGCATTAAAAGCGAACGGTGTGATTGTACAGATAGACAGCGCCGAATGTTGGTGTGGGACCTGGAACTCAAATTTTGGATTAGAAATTTTGGACTTTGAAGCCAGTAAATTTTATAGAGGCCGGAACTGGGACTGGAAAAATAAAGATTGGCGGATCCAACCCAAATTTGTTAACAGTATAAATAAAGATAAATACGGTAATCTATGGTTTGTGAGTTTTAGAGGCCTTTATTTTTATAATCATGAACAGAATTCATTCTCTTTCTATATTGATTTTCCAATAATTAGCCTGACTTCTTCCTGCCCTGACAATAAGGGTAACATATGGCTTGGTTCTTACGGGGGGGATTGTATCAATTTAATATAAAATCAAAAAAAAGTATCGTTCATAAACATAATCCAAATGATGATAAATCTCTTGTTAATAACGCTATAAATCAGCTGTATAAAGACAATCATGGAACATTGTGGAATACTACCGATAATGGTATATCCTTATTGAAATCAATGGAATATATCAAACGCAGTAAAATGGCAAAAAAAGAACGCCAACTCTTTAAAGGGCTTGATTACTGAAATATTGGAATATTCTAAAATGGAAGCGGGTAGCGCAGCCGTAAAAAATGAACCTGTGGAACTAATCAGTTCGTTCAAAAACCGGATAGCTATGGTGCAATCATTGCTGGAGGAAAATGAAATTTCAATTATAAAGAAACTCCCAATTGAGGTACTCTGGGCAATGGTGGATGAAGAAAAACTAACTAGAATACTGAATAACCTCCTTTCTAATACCATTAAATATACTAATCAGAAAGGAAAAATAATACCATTAAAAGAAAGCCAATAAACAGTGTCTTATTTACAACAAACAGCCCGTTCTTTGTCGATAAAGTCCGTTGAAACACGGTAGTCATGCTACAATAGTTTTGGTTGACTTCGTTCGCCGTTAATAGTATTAATTACAATATAGTAATTTTATCCAATTAAACTTTGGTAAATCTGCATTTTTTTATGTCCTGATCCGTTCACAAATTTTGGTGTATAGGCAGCAAGGGTTTTTGAAATTTTATTTGTATTTTTAAGTACGTTTAAAGCCTGGAAACGATTAAAAACATTAAATTCTAAAGCCATGAAAACAGAAGTATTATTACACCTCGACGAGCATTTAAATGCGAAAAGCAGGAAACAATTAGTTGATGCCTTATGTGAAGAATGTGGTGGTTCAAAACCAGACCATTATTCAAAAAAAGAACACGAGATATTTGTTACATACAACGCGGAAAAAACCAAAATCCATGATATTCCAAAAATTGCATTGAAACATGGCGTACATGTTGAAATTGTGTGCTAATCAACCTTTTTCACCGGAAACAAGGCAGGTTAATGGCATTACACCGGAATATCAATTATTCCGCAATTTCTGCATAATCATCACAAATACAATAGACCGCTTCATCAACGGGGAGCTGCACAGGAAATTACCGCCTATTCACCTCCTCCATCATTTCCCCACTCTCCTCATTCCATTTCAAGGTAAAAGACTCGATCATTCGCATTTCCAGCCAGTCTCTATAGTCATCAAGGGTCACGCCTTCATCATCGCCAATAGCCATTGAAAAGCAATAATCATCGCCCCAAAGGGTTGGCACTGCACGCAATTCACTGTTTTGCTCCCCTTCATACCTGTAATTGAGGGCTAAAAAAGAATCCAGCTTCTCTTTTGCTGCTAAATCATGAGGCTCCTGATCACCCCAAAATGCAGTAAATTCAATATCCTTTAATTCAATGGTGGTTACATTCGATCCGTCATCATCCAGCTGATATACCGTAAGTTCATTATCACCCAGACAATCCCCGTTCCAATCATTCCCGATGATGCTATAAATATTTGGAGCCAGTTTTTTTAACGAGTACTCCGATTCACCTCCGTAATATCTGCCTGTAAACACACCTTCAAACTCCTCGCCATCAATTTCACCACTGTTACCTTCCTCCACAAAACCATCCAATGAGCCCCTGTCTTTTTTCATGATGGTTGCGAAAATTTCTGATAAGCCCACTACTTCTTCGATCACCCCCTTATCGGTAACCTGGTATTTTATGGTGCGTTCACTGAGTCTTTCATTACTGCTCACTTCCCTGTTTTCATCCATGATGGTGTGTTCTTTTACAATGGAAACAACGACTTGATCACTGCTTATTTCAGCACTGTATGCAGTGGAGTATTCTTCTTCGCCAAAATTGTCATCATTCTCCCATCCGTCAATGGTGATTTGACCGGATATTTTTTCGCCATCGAAGGAATAAGTAGTTAAATGCCTGGTACTGTTGCTTATTCCCATCACCCCCGGCTCATAGTGATATTGATATACCAACCCGATATATTGAGCTGTCAAATAGCTGCTCATGCCATAATAGCTCCCTGCTTCAAGGTCTTCCCGCTGCCATTGGTCATCAAAAAAATGACGAATCAAATGGAAAGGAAGTGCAGTCCCTTCCGGGTAATCACCCACAAGGGGTAGTTTTTTTAAAGTACAAAAGGCCAGTAATTCACGCATATGTTTGTCCTTTACCAGGTCATATTCATTCATGCCTTTAAGGATCAGGTAGTCATTTTGCGTATTGATATTTACAATAAAATCAAGTTCCTTATCATTCCCCTTCCATTTCCCGGTAAACGAAGAAACTGTCAGCACGCCTTCAAATGTGGCAATCAACTTGCCTTTTGCGTTTCGCTCTTCCAACACCAACCGGCCCTCCGTCAGCTTCCCTGCAAGGAACAAGTCGTTTTTTTTCCCCTGATAAGCATACCGCCCTACGACCTCAAAGTCATTATTCCAGCCCGGCAGCCCACCCAGCACCATGTTAATACTATATTGGTCATCAATAGTTCCTTCAAAAACCAACAGTGATGTAAGCAGGCTTTGCTGCAGGGGAGAATAGCTTGAAATGTCAAATTCTTCGCCCGTTTCTTCATAATCATCTTCCAGCGGATCACCATCATCTTCCATCACATTCGTCATTTCCCCGGTCACACTTTCTGCCTCATTACTTGTAGAGGATTTATTGCAACTCACAAAGAAAAGGAACAGGCAACAGGCAAGCGAATAAATAAATATTTTCATGGTATTGTACATTATATCAAAGATTTATTTATATATAAATAAAGTCATCATTTCTCCATGTAAAATTGTTGATTTGAAAAAGGACAGGGGTGGTAACGATGTTGAGCCAATGAAATAAGGACATCATCAGATTGATTCATAGCACGGTAAATTTAAATTTCAGTTTAGGCCTTCACTGCACTTTCCCACGTTATGAACAGTAAAAATGTAAAACCTTTATGTTAAAAAAAAGTTTTATGAAGCATTTTTGACCTCTCCGGCATGATGGATTAGGATGCGCTAAATAATTATATCAATGTACACTTTTTATGGCATTTGCTTATCAATGCTATTATTGCTTTTCATTCGATTTTGAAATCGAAGGTGGAGGATATTTATTTAACCCGTCATAACCCCACAAAGCAGGGCACCTTAAAAAAAGCCGCGCTACACCTTCTCCGACATTGTTTTATATCGGTAGGACTATTTTTCTTACTGGAACTCCAAGTCTACAATATTTCCAAACTTGGAAGTTTTTCCATTTTTCTGGTGGACTTTGAGGGCATATTTATAGGTGTACTCTACTTTTACCGACTTATCGTTAAATTCAGATGTGTTGCTTTCAATCGACTTATAACTTTGAAAATTGCCTCCATTCACTGCACGGTACAACACGAAGCGGTGAGCCTCGGCATTTGTGTAGTTCCATCGCAATTGAATGACTCTGTTTTCTTTATCGACCTGACCATAGAGATCCATCACTTTGGGCACTTTCGAAAAATCAGCCATTTTTACTCCAAGGGCTCCGGATTTCTTAGATCGTAGCCCCGCATCATCCACGGTAAAAAGAGAGTATTCATAAATCGCATTTGCTTTGACATTACCGTCCAGCCAGACAACACTCGAATCGGGTATGTGAACCACCTCAGCTACTAAAGAATCGGAGCCATTGCTCGTCCTTCTGAAAAGAAGGTATTTTACAGCGTCTTTACTTGAGCTCGGGATCCATTCCAGACTGATCCCCTCTTTGGTGATCAGATAGTTTTTAAATACAGGGCTAGTGGGAGGTACCACATCGGGTCGTTTTAACATAAGCGTATCGGAGGAAGCCGAATAGTTGTAGTTTAAGTCTAAGGATTTAACGGTATAATATATCTCTTCTGTCAGCGTATTCACTGTAATGGTATCCATAAATACGGTATCTGCCAGCGGTCTTTTTGATAATGTTGAAAACACATGATCTTTGGCATTTGCGAAAAAGACCATATACCCTGCCAGGTCCGGTTCACTTCCCAACGACCACTTTACTGTTACCACACCGGTCGAGTCAATGCTGCCTTCCAGGCCAATCGGTGGTGCCGGGGGGATACTATCGATGACGAGGACATAACTCACCAGGGATGAACTACCATTGCCGGCCGTGTCAACCGCCGCCACCAGGTAATAGTTTGTACCACGTGCCGATTCAACTTCATCGATATAGGAAGTCTGGTCCGGTGACAGAGGATCAGAAAACAGCGGGGCAAATCCTTCCTTGTCGGCTGTGTTGCTATACCCAATCAGATACCCCTTTAAATCCGGTTCCTTATCTGGCTTATCCCATGTGATTTTGACCTTATTATTGCCCAGGTATTCCGTCTGCACATTGCTTGGTGGTAAAGGGGGGGTCTTATCCCTTCCCATAGCCCGGTAAGGTGGATCTATTGGGTTGGACAGTTCGCCAAACGGTGATATGCCAATAATCCTGTAATAGTATGGTTTATAGTTCTCGGGCAATGAGTCTTGATAGATGATAGATTCATTATCCCTGAAATCATCAGTCAATATATGCACAAATGGATTTTTTGTCAGTCGGGTAAAGTTTTTACCATCCTCCGAACGCTCTATATAGTATGCGGAATACCTCTTCAGGTAGGCGTTTCTATTCCATTTTAATTGGATTTTGTTTTCAAGTTCCAAGATACCGGAAGTAACCACAGGGGGAAGCTCCTCCACGAAATTGGTGTTTACAAATAAGAACGCAGTATCTATGGTGTAAACCTCTGATGCTTCCGCCACATATATTTTATACAAATAGGCCTTTCCCTTGGCCACATTTTTATCCACAAACCGCAATGCCAGGGCATCGGCCGTTATGGGTGAGATATCGGCCGCCAGCAGGGTAAAGGAAAAGCGGGTCGTATAATCAATAGCCTGCTGGAACAACCCCGGAGAGGTGACCGTCTTTCCATACAGCATCTGGGCCGCGATGGCGGCGTACTTGTCGGGGTCGTCAGGATTTACTATTTTCTCCCAGGCCTCCAATGGCAAGGGTTTCAAGGGCTCTTTCGTAAGTCTGGCCACTCCCTCAAAGTCCAGCGTACTGTCAGCGTTTATCGGTATCCTGTCTATATGATACCCTTTTACGTTGGCATACGACCATGCGCCGGGTTTATCAGGCGCCCAACGCAGAATAACCGAGTCCCCCAAGGATCTGGCCATCAAGTGGAGGTTGCTATGAAACAGCTTCACACTATCCGAATTTTCCACCATCAGTGAATCCTGCCCCTGCGCTATCGCCTTGTTGTGAAAAAAGCCAAGGCTGGCGATAATAACGCTCAAGTAATAAATAGCAATTAGAGAACCTTTTAACCACCCTGTAAAAAATTCCCTCTTTATATATTTCAATTTCATTTATTCATTAGCATTTGTAAATAATTGGCCTCTACACCCCCTAATACATTCGAAGTAAGATATTATATGTAGGCAGAAAAAATTGCTTGTTCACTTCACTTGTCTTGCGCCATGAAAGGCCTGGCGCCGTATATAACACTTTAACATTATAAGTGCCTCCAGTGAAATTATAACTATTTACAGGGTACCAGAGAAATGATTGCAGCTTATTATACAATGAAGGATAGTTTTGCTGAATAGCCATTGAATATGTACTGTTGGCCATTAATCTGGATACTGTCCACATCATCTTCATACGATCCAATTTCACAAACATACTTGTATTGTAACTAAGATTAAACCGGTATCCGCTTTCGTTGGAAGTATTTGAGGTAGCAAACCAATAAGTCAATATGTCATTCATTTGTCTCTCGCTATCGCTCGCAATGCCAGCGGCATTGCGCAACTGATAAGTACTCAATGGCCAAGACATGTACATATCGTCGGCTTTGAAAACCGTCTTTATCGGAGGCAGGCCTTGACGGTGATATGGCAAGTTATAGAATGTGAAATTCAGATTTACATAATAACTAAATTCCCAACCTCTATAGATAACTCTCCTGTTTCTTATCCTATACAATTCCCAATACACATCATACAATCTAGGATTTGCGATCGTGTTATGGTATGTCCCGTTAAAGGGAGCCACATAACCAATTAATGGGCTGCTAGTAGTCCTTGTGCCCTTCTTAAAACCCTCAAACTCCGATCTTTCAAATGGCTCATCAGTGCTTCCGTCCAGTTCGATATTCTCAATGAAATCGGTATTATGGGTAGCGCTAAAGTTCAGGCTCGCCAACTTACTTCGCAGGTTATTGTATTTGGAAGTTTTAAAATAATACTTGTAAAGCAAGTCCTCACCTGGCATGGCATTGGATCCTGGAAGCTCTTTGCCTTCCAGGTTCACCGTTGCTGTACCCGCATCGTTTTGAAGTGTTTTCACAAGGGGCTCAAGCTTCACGCCAATTGCCCTGTTGAATGATTCCTGAATTGAAGGGGAGACTACTGAATAGCTGATAACCTTTTTTCTTTTCCTGATCAGTTGCACCGCATAATACTCGTCATTGGCCAGGTTGGTGGGTACTCCAAATTCAACTCCACTACTTCCCCTAGAGTACAATCCCGATGTGATAGGCTCTCCTCCCCTCACTGGTATATAACGAGAGTAGAAAATATAGCTTACGTCATCTTGCTCCGGCTCAAAAAGGTATGCGGAACTGGCACCATCATATTTCAACACCCCCCTGCCATTGTGTACTTCCTCTTTCAGAAAGTAGGCTTGGTTTTGGAATGGATAGGTAAACAATATATTCTCATCGAGAATTTTCTGCGGTCTTTCTCCCGTAACAAAGGAAACCGTTTCCCTGTCATTCCACAGGGTTCCGTCACTATTCCTTACCTGTCTTTCTACTCCTCCGGGAAGATACTCCCGTGCCCGCACTTCAACATCAAATGTAAAGCGATTCTCTCCCTCCAATGCATCCGTCATTTCATATTGAGCGACCACCTTCCCATAATCCAATTTATAGGCTCCGGGTACCATTGAATTACCTTTTGTATTATTAATGAGGTCAAGTTTATGGATATACCCCTCCAACAACCGCACCCCCAGTTCCGGAGATTCCTCGCTTATGGGAAACTCCAGCACCTTGTTCACGGGCAGATTAAAGGACACCGCCGGATAGTTGAACACATCTACATTCCTTTCACCATTCGATGGGTTTATGGAGGCAATAAAATCACCTCCCAATGGATCCATATTCATGGGGACGCATTTTTCACCCACCTCCACTGTCATGTTACAGTAACCCTCCACCATTCCTCCCAAGACGCTGTAGTACAATCCCGCCCTTCCTGTAAACCATGTAGGGTTTGGCAAACCTCCTTCCATGCTGATCGCCGCCGCCAAGTTAATGAAAGGAAAATCCCCCTTTATGAAAAACAAGTCTACTCCAACCCCCATCTCACCCCAAAGACCTGCGTACAACTGACCTGAGGCATACCAATTATTGATACCTCGCTGCGTACCCGAACCTCCACAAAAAACGGGGTTGGCCGATTGGGAAACGTTTACATCAAAGCCCAACATCATGTCAAGCTGGGCATAAAAAACCGCGAAGTTCATCTTGCCCGTACTCACCTCCAAGGAGGCCCCAAGGGCGAATCCCTTTCCATCCATGGTGGCGGATTCATTTATTTCCTCTTTGTCGGAAACGGGATCGTAGGCGCCAGCTTCAAGCGAACCACCTGACAGCAACGCCGCGATTCTTGGCGGCAATGGCGGCAACTGGGATGCTATACCATGCCCCACCATTAAGTATGATTGCAAATTCAGGCTCGGTCCACCCTCGCCTATGCCCGCTATCAATGACGCCGGATCGGCAGGTGTGCCCATATAGAAGTGCCAGGTAGTAGGATCCACATGCAAGGAGGCATTCACAAACAGGTTGTTCGCCCCCCCGCCATAGACATAGTCTTCAAATTTCACATACACATTAAGCCCACCATTGAGCGTCTCATTTGGGAAATCATAATTCAATTCCACATGGGCAGTCACTTTGGCCTCTTCCCGTTGACTGATAGCGGCCATGATGTACCCGTCACCAACAATGCCCACATTTAATATTCCCCCATCATCAGTAAAATCAATACTCAGCCCCACATCCATATTGAAAGCGTCAGGTTTTGGATATGTACCCAATATGGCCTTGACTTTCAACCCTAGGAAAGTATCAAAATGAGTCTCATAAGCCATCCCTGAGTCATTTCTGGGCGCCGTTCCTCCAGTACTCGGTATTTGTCGCATGTGGTGATACACGCCCCCTCCAAAACCATATACGGCAAACCCTGAAAATATTTGTATGGCCGCGGATTCCGCCAAAATAACTTCTCCATCTACATAAAAATAGGAGAAGTAATCTGCGGAGTTCCAGCGAGGATTTATTATCGAAGGGTTTTTCTTTGTCCCAAACATACCATTTAATCTTCCCTCGAGCCCCATTGGAAGGCCTACGGT
>JAOUKJ010000124.1 GCA_029882675.1 Cyclobacteriaceae bacterium | reverse complement strand
CAGGTGGCCAGCTCTTCACAAGAGCTCAATGGCAGTATGGAGGAAATCAATAATGCCAGTGTGAAACTCGCAGATATTGCTTCTAAACTTCAAAGCGGCGTTAACCGGTTTACGCTTAAAAAGTAACGGGAACGGCCCCGGATTGCCGGGGCCTTTAAATTCTTTTTAAAGCTAAAAATTACAGAGCAATGGAAAACGCTGGAGAAAATAAGGAAAAACAAACAAATGGGAGTGAGGGGTCTTTTACCCGCTACCAGCTCATCGTCTTTAAGCAGGGGGAGGAGGAATATGCCATGCATATAGACCAGATCAAAGAAGTGGTCATTACCCCCAATATTACGCGAATGCCCCAAACATCTTCGTATATAAAAGGAGTCGCAAATATCCGGGGAAACATCATTGCAATTGTTGATCTGGAAGAAAAATTTGGTTTGGGAAAAACAAATGCGGAAGTGCTAAATCATTCGAAAAATTTCACACTTGTCATTGAAAGTGAAGAATTTAAGATAGGCCTATTGGTGAAGGAAGTGCCTAACACGCTGACCGTTACAGATAAGGATATTGACGAGAGTGTGAATATAGTGGGTGATGGTGCAGTAGATAAGAATTATATCAAGGGGATAGTTAAGGTCGACAAGCGGCTTATCATTCTTATTGATATTTACAAAGTCATGTCAAAGGAGGAATTAGGAAAAACGATAACTGCCGGGGTTTGATGCAATTAAATCTGAATATCGGTGAAGTGAAATCTTCAAAAGAACCTGCATTGATTTCGGTATATGGTTTGGGATCATGTGTTGCCGTTTTTTTACACGACCTCACGACAAAAGTGGGTGGAGGAGCACATATTATGCTTTCCAGCCATAAGGAAGGTTATACATTAAACGACCCCTTGCATTATGCAGAAGGTGCCCTGACCCAACTGATTGAGCAACTTCAAAAAAAAAGTGGACAGGAAAGTCGTTTCAGGGCCAAAATAATAGGCGGGGCCAATGTATTGCGTTCCAATGAAAATGATATCGGGAAAAAAAACATTGCCGCAGTGAAAGATTATCTCGTTAAAAATCGTATCTATATTGCGGCAAATGATATAGGTGGTCATTTCTTGCGAACAGGGTTGTTTGAGACCCATTCAGGCAGGCTAAAGGTGGTTTCACCATCGGAGATTAGGTATATTTAAATATTAACATTGAAAACAACAATTAAACTAAAATGGCAAAAAGTGTTTTAATCGTGGATGATTCGCTCTATATGAGGACTATTATCAAAGATGCATTGAAGGAAGAGGGGTATGAGATTATCGGGGAAGCAGCAAACGGTGAGGAGGCCATTGATATGGCTTTTGAATTGAAGCCTGATATCATAACCCTTGATAACATTCTGCCTGATATGATTGGCACGGACATCCTACGCGTCTATAAGGAAGAAGGATTGAGTTCGGAAGTCGTCATGATCAGTGCTGTCGGGCAGGAAGCTGTAATCAATGAGGGGCTGAGCCTGGGAGCCAGACATTATATCGTAAAACCCTTTACTTCAGAACAGTTGTTGGACGCTCTGGCAAATTTGTAAGCAAGTGACCTTGGAATCAGGCAATAAAATAAGGGCCTTGTTGATTGAAGATTCAGGCTTTATGCGGATACTACTTTCGGACTACCTGAAAAAGGATCCGGAAATTGAATTGGTGGCTACAGCCGGCAACGGGAAGGAGGGCTTTGAGAAAGTGAGGCTGTACCAACCTGATGTGGTCATAACGGATATGGTCATGCCAAAATATGATGGACTCTATGCTATTCGTCAGATAATGGCAAGTACTCCTACACCAATTCTGGTATTAAGTTCTCTTGATAAAACAAATCCCAAAATTTTTGATGCGTTGAATGAAGGCGCTGTTGACTTCCTGGACAAACCAAAAGCAGATATTCAGCAGACTTTTGAGCAAGGAAATTATGCCCTCGGGTCTTTGGTGAAGTCACTGGCACGCCTAGACCGCAACACCCTGCTGAAAAGGGGCCATTCGGAAGTGACTTATGATCATACATTTACCGATGAGCTGAGTTTTGAAATTGTGGCAATAGGTGCATCTACCGGTGGACCAGGAGCTATTGAATCAATACTTACCCGATTGCCGGCCAACTTTCCACTGCCGGTAGTCATTGCACAGCATATGCCTGAACGATTCCTTATATCCTTTGCAGACCGGTTGAACAAGCTGTGTCCCCTGGAAGTCCGGGTGCCTGTAACCGGTGAAGAATTGTTGTCGAATAAGGTTTATATCGTGCCAGGCCATACGAATACCAAGGTGGTAAAACGAATTACGGATCACCGCCCTTGTGTCACGTTTACCGACCGGAAATATACAGAGTTTAACAATCCCTCTGTGGATTGTCTGATGGAATCAGTTGGTCAGGTTTATGGTAAAAAATCCATTGGTGTTATACTTTCAGGAATGGGCAAGGACGGGACAATTGGAATGCAACTCATTAAAAAGAACGGAGGGATGACAATAGCCCAGGATGAGGCTTCCTCGGTTGTTTTTGGAATGCCCAAAAACGCCATTGATGAGAAGGCGGCAGAGCGCATAGTCAAACTCGGAGACATACCGGGATTTATAGTTAGCTGTTTAGATATTTAACCATGAAGTCTAAAGAAGAAGAATATAAAGAAATTTTCCTTGCCGAGGCCCTTGAAAACCACGAAGAGGTAAACCGTTTGCTTACGGACCTGGAGAAAAACACAGGAAACCGGGAAGTGATTGATGCTATATTCAGGATCACGCACACGCTTAAGGGGAATGCCTTGGGGATGGGATTTGCAGATATAGGTGAATTTGCCCATGTCCTGGAGGATTTGTTTGGTGAAGTCAGGGAAGGAAAACTCGTCATAACGGGTGATATTATCACTATGCTATTCAGGGCAGTAGATGTGCTGGGCGCTTTAATCGATGCATTGACGTCCGGCAAGAGCGTCAGGCGCAAGGGTATTCAAACCAAAATGGAGGTGTTGCTTAAAAGAGCACGGGGAGAAGAAAAGCCAGACGGATCACATTTAAAGGAAAAACAGGCAACGACACCTGAGCAGGATAGCGAAGAGGATTTAAAGACGGAAGATGACGGTGAGGTAAAAAAAGAAGAAAAGAAAAAAGCTGAAAATTCTGCGGGCAAAGACAAGGAAAAAAAGCTGAATGAGGTAAAAAAAGCTGAAAATTCTAACGAAGAGACGATTCAGGAGCCTGTTCAACCTTCAGAGGTTGTAAGAGAGCAGGCAAAGGAAGAAGATCAGGAACAGGGCGAAAAAGTACAGGTGCAGGATTCTAAAATCACATTTTCAGATCTTGTACAGGTTCCGGTACGCAAACTGGACAATCTCCTGAACCTGGTCGGGGAGCTGATTATTGAAAGGGACAGAATCATTGCCGCCAACAGCCAGGCAGCAAGTGAGTACTCCAGACTAAACCGGATTTCTTCTGATCTCCAGTATTCAGTAATGGATGTCAGACTGGTGCAGGTGGGGTTTTTATTTAATAAATTTCATCGGGTGGCCCGGGATGCTGCGGCGGTTGAAAAAAAGAAAGTAAACCTGAAACTTACCGGTACTGAAACAGAGATCGATCGTAACATCCTGCAGATCATTAGCGATTCAATGATCCATATAGTGAGAAATTCAATTGGCCATGGAATAGAATTGCCCGAGAAAAGGAAAAGCGCTGGAAAAGATGAAGTGGGGCTGTTGGAGCTCAGCGCCAAAAGTGAGAGTGATGCTGTCATCATTGATATTATCGATGATGGACAGGGGATCGATGTGGAAAAGGTGCGGCAAAAAATCATAGAAAAGGGTATGTACTCCAAGGAAGTAGCGAATCAGCTCTCTGAGGATGATATTGTCATGTCTATTTTTGAGCCGGGTTTTTCTACGGCTGATAGTGTGACGGCCATTTCCGGGCGTGGAGTAGGCATGGATGTGGTGAAAAAAGCCCTGGATTCCATTGGCGGGAGTATTTCCGTATACACAAAGAAAGGTAAAGGAACGACTATTAGCTTACGGCTTCCTTCGTCCATGGCTGTGAAGGGTACTTTGTTGTTCGAACTCAATGAAGAAACTTTCGCTATTCCACTCACCTATACCGAAGCAGTCGTTTCATTGAAGAAAAAAGATATTCATAAAGTGGGAAAAGGATTAATGTCCACTCATTTGGGGAAGACGATTTCGGTGGTATTTCTACGCGATGTTTTTTCGCTGGACGAGGAACTGGATCCTGATGAGTGGTTCCTGCATAAAAGTTTTGACGAGCTGGAGCAGGAAAAGGACTTGCATATTGCCATTTGTGCCTACAATAACCGGGTGATTGGTTTTGTGGTGGATAAATTGCTCCAACGAAAGGAAATCGTTGAAAAGCCACTTATGAAACCCGTAGACAATGTGAAATTTGTCAGTGGGGTAACCATTATGGGTAATGGAAATGTGTGCCTGGTCATAAACGTGGGAGGAATAACCAATTTCGTCTTTTCAAACAGTATGAGAAATTAAGAACTATGTCGGCTGAAAATTTAACAAAAGACCAGTTGCTCGATCTGGTTGTAAAGGGGCTGGAAAAAGCCATGGAATCATTAGGTTTCATGTTAAAGAGAAAACTTTTGGTGCTTGATGCGAGTGTTCAAAAAAGTATGCCTGAATTGGATTTTGGTATAGATGCCAATGAACAGCTATACTTACTTACCACAGAAGTAATAGGTGACATGAAGGGAAAAAGCTATCTTTTCTTTACCGAAGAGTCATCGGCTATGGCGTTTACACTGCTCACCGGTATGGCCGAACCCGGCGCAATGGGGAAGGACGTAATACTTCAGGAAATTGATAATATCGCATCTGCAGCAGTTATTTCCGTATTTGCCGATGCCCTTAAATTACGTATCTATGGGGATGTACCTTATTGTTTCGTGAAAAAAACCGAGGAGGTCAAAGAAATTTTAGAAAATGATCATCACCGATTCGGTGAAAATTCAGTGGTGTATTGGATTAAAAGTGTTTTGAGTTCAGAAGAAGAAGACCTCAGCATGCCATTTTATTGGGTGTTACCGGAGGAAACCGTGGATATGTTAATTAATAAGCAATAGTTAGTATTATTTAAATTAGTGTTAAAAGAGTTGGATGGAATTAAGCGATGAAGAAATACACTCACTGAGTGTGGCTATACAGAAGAGATATGGAGTGGATTTTACCTGTTATGAGATGAAATCGCTTAAAAGGCGTATTATTCGGATCATGAACATTAATAAAATGGGCTCTTTATTTGAACTTTGGCAAAAAGTACTGAATGATGCGAGTTTTGTTGAAGAATTCACAAACAATATTTCTGTCGGCCTTACTTCAATGTTCAGAGATCCTGAACTCTGGAAATTTCTGAAAAATTATATCTACGACTATTTTGAGAAAAAAAATAATTCCCAACTTAAAGTGTGGCATGCGGGCTGTTCTACAGGTGAGGAAGTCTTTTCCCTGGGTATTGTATTGCGTGAGCTCGGTGTACAGCAAAAGGTAAAAGCCCTGGCCAGTGATATGAATTCAGATTCTCTGAAGACTGCCAGGGAAGGGTGTTATCAAATTGGTCATTACGAAGATTATAAAAGCAATTACAAAGTATATAATAATTTCGGAAACTTTGACAAGTATTGCCAGGTGAGTGATAATCGGTATTGTATGGATAAAAGCCTGCTTGATCATGTGGAACTGCTTGAACACAACCTGATTACCGAGGAATACCCCGGCAAACATGATATCATTTTTTGCCGCAATGTGATGATCTATTTTGATACAGCCTCCAAACTTAAGATTTTGACCAAATTCCATGAGATGTTAAATCCGAATGGACTGTTGATTATCGGCTTTTTCGATTCCTTTATTCCTTTTTCGAAAGGCAACCTTTTTACTTACCTGGATACCGATGTTCGGGTACTCCAGAAAAATCCGGAGATTGTATAAATTAATTCCTGCAGGAGAAAAAGCGTTTACTTCGGCCAGAAAATTTCATAAACCTTTCGGCCGATAGCTATGGTGCTTCTTATGGCGCCAGTGTCATTAGTAATGATGAACTGGTCATTTTCAGATTTTATTTCAACCTCTTCGATAACCGTTATATCTGATGCCTTATGATACAACACCGTGCCGGTCATGCCATCGGCGGGCAGGGTAATCACTTGTTTTGTGGCTTTTACCTCAACAGCCTGCCAGGTCTCCACCGCAGGATTTTGAAGAATGGCAAGCACTTTACGTGCATCAGGTACTCCATAGCCCACATAATTGTTGGCATATGGATACAGATGGCTAGACTTTTTAATGATATTAATAATTTCAAGATTATTTAAGCGTGGATTAAATTGCATAATACAAGCTGCCAGTCCGGTGATTGTCGGGGCGGAATAACTGGTGCCCCCGAGTGAATAACATACAATGTCTGGCTTCGGATAGGATGTAAATGTGGATCCGATAGAACTGTAATTCATCCTTTTGAAAGTTTTTGCCGTAGAGGCCCCAACGGTCAGCACCCCTTGTGCATCTCCGGGCATTGAAACCACCTGATGTCCCTTGTTGCCATCGTTGCCGGAAGAAACGACAATCAGTATGTTTTTTTCATCAGCGGCAATTTGAGCAGCCTGTGAAATGGCCGATGTTTTGCCATCAGCATCGCTGGGCAGGTAGTCTTCATCCGGATTGTCAAAGCCTGTGCTATAACCCACAGAAGAGTTAATGAGTTTGATACCCAGGCTGTCCATCCACTCAATGGCTGCAATCCAGAAATCCTCTTCACCCCTGAATTCCCTGTCGCCCCGGTCTGTCTTGGCCAGGTAAAACGCTGAATGCGTGGAAAGGCCACGGTATCGGTCATTGTTTCTTTCATATCCGCCGATGTATTGCCATACTTTTGTGCCGTGATCATCTTTGTATAATTTATCACCACCGAAGGCATAATAATTCTGGCCGGTGAAATCCCTGAAGAGCTTCACCTGATTTTCATAAAATATATCGGAGAGTGCCTCACTTTCGTTGGCGCCAAGGAAGCCCCCATCTATAATTCCAATGGTTACTCCTTCGCCATTCAATCCAAAATCAATAATGGCGTCTCCATTGATTTGTTTTAGAACAGTAATAAAATTGGCTTCTGTAGGATGTGAAACTACCTCAATAGCATGTGTTGTCTTTTTAGTGTGTATAGTGGGTGACACTCGATCTACAAAAGATAGCGTGGACAAAAATGCCATATCATCCTGATCAAGATAAGCCGATATCGCATTTAACCATTTTGATTGAATGACCGGCTGGATGCCGTTGGCGGCAAGACTATCGAGAAACAGGGCGTGAACCGGAACGTCTCGCAATGCAGCCTCATTTTGATCGGAGATGCTATTTTCAGGCCATGTTTTTGATGTGAAATATACCCAATATTTATTTTGGGCCAACCCGGAAAGGCCAAGTCCAAAGATTAATATTATATTTAGGCAGACTTTTTTCATGACATATTACTGATATAACAAATATTGCAAAATTGTGAGATATAATCCACTGTCTTCCCATCTGTTTGCGAGAAACAGAAAAAAGCTTGCAGAACGACTTAGGCCAGGGGCTTTGGTTGTTATTCATTCCAACGGTATGTTATATCATAATGATGGTGCATTTCCCTTTGTTCAACAGGCCGATTTTTATTATCTCACCGGGATAGATCAGGAAGGTTGTACGCTGTTGCTTTTTCCTGAATGTCCTGATCCTGATTTCAGGGAAGTTCTTTTTATTGAAAAACAAGAAGAAAACAATGTGGTATGGGAAGGCAGAAAACTCAACAAACAAGAAGCGGGCGTCCTTTCAGGAATAGAAAAAGTAACCTGGCAAAATGAATTTAGGCCTGTCCTGCAGAAGTTATTATTGAAAGCCGAATGTATATACCTGCTGGGAAATGAAGGTATGCCCGATAACGCTGAAAGTGTTAATGGAAATTATGCAAAAACATTTGCATCCCAAAACCCATTATACCCGTTGGAACGTTTGAAACCAATGGTTGCTTCATTAAGGACAATAAAGGAAAATGAAGAAATTGAGGCGATACAAAAGGCTATTTATATTACTGAAATGGGATTTCGGAACATGGCAAGCCAGGTTAAATCCGAAGAGCCGGAATATGCACTTGAGGCAGAGCTAACCCGCACATTTATCAGTCAGGGGAGTAGACGTCATGCCTTTCAGCCCATCCTGGCTTCAGGAAAAAACGCCTGTATTTTGCATTATATTGATAATTCTGAACGGCTTATTAGCGGGGAGATGCTCCTGGTAGATGCCGGCGCAGAATATGCCGGCTATCATGCTGATATCACCCGGGTATTTCCGGTAAATCAGCGGTTTACTTCCCGCCAAAGAAAAATATACCAGGCTGTGCTCGATGTCCATAATCAGGCGCTGGAATATCTGCCGAAGGCAGGCTCTTTGCGTCAGTTTAATAAAACGGTGGCTGGCATCATGGAAGAGAAGCTGGTTGAAGTGGGGTTACTTCAGCGTACGGATATCAATAAAAAAGAGAAAAATCCGGCTTATAGAAAATATTATATGCACAGTGCTGCCCATTACCTGGGTCTGGACGTTCATGACGTGGGAGATACTGACCAGCCTTTACAACCGGGTATGGTTATTACGCTCGAGCCGGGAATATATATTAAAGAAGAGGGACTGGGTATCAGGCTTGAAAATGATATATTAATTACTGCGATGGGTTATAAAAACTTGTCGGCCAATATACCGTTAGCAATGGAAGAAGTAGAGGCACTTAAGTCGTAAAATCTTGTCCCAAAGGAGATATTTCCATTGCGGTGATGCGTTATTATTCACTTTTTTCAGATGATCAGAGCTGTAGTTCCAATTTGTCCAGGTGTTCATTGATCATTGTGATTTCTTCAGCAGTCAGCGGATAATCAGCTGCACGTGCGTTCTCACCTGCCTGAGCGCTGTTGCGGGCGCCTACCAATACAGTAGCCATTGCCGGTTGGGCCAGTGTCCAGTTGATGACCAGTTGAGCCAGTGAGCATCCTTTATCCCGGGCTATCGGCTTTATATTATCCAGAAAAGCATTGGTGCGCCTGATGTTTTCTTTTTGGAAATGAGGAGTACCCGGGCGGTGGTCACCTGCATTAAAATGATAGTCTTCTGTTATTTTGCCGGTTAGTAAGCCCCGTTGTAAAGGGCTATATG
>JAOUKJ010000687.1 GCA_029882675.1 Cyclobacteriaceae bacterium | reverse complement strand
CTCCCAGAAGTAAAGGGGTATTTCATGGCCGGCGTGGTCGCACCGAAAGCCGTCGATGTCCGTTTCTGTCACCCAGTATTCCATGGCGTCAATCATGGCCCTACGTGTTTCCGGATTGTGATGGTTAAGTAGGGCGATGTCAGTCCAGTCGGCCTCATAAACCACATTTCCGTGTTCATCCTGGGCATAGTACTCGGGATGTTCGGTGATCCACGCGTTGTCCCAGGAGGTATGGTTGGGCACCCAGTCGAGGATCACATACATTCCCAGCTTGTGTGCTTCTTCAAGCAATTTTTTAAAATCATCCAGGGTGCCAAATTCCGGATTCACAGCCCGGTAGTCTTTCACAGAATAATAACTGCCCAGTGTTCCTTTTCTGTTCTTTTCGCCTACCGGATGGATGGGCATAATCCAGAGCAGTTCGATGCCCAGCTCTTTGAGCTTGGGCAAATGTGTACTAAAGGCATTGAAAGTCCCTTCCGGCGTATACTGACGGATGTTCACTTCATACACTGTCATGTTTTTTGCTTTCTCTGCCAACGGCACTTCCTGAACAATGGGCGTTTCTTCAGCAGAGACCTGTCCGGTATCGGCCCTTTCATTACAGGAATAAAAAATGGGTATGAGGGCCAGCATAATGACCCTCAGGTTTAGGTTTAGATATTTCATATTACCAGGTGATTTTTATTTCATGTTGACTATTTTCCAAATCCAGTTTTTTCAATCCTTTAACTTTCAGCCTCACCGTTGTTTCTTTCATAAAAGGATCGAAGTTTGAAACGGGTAAGATAAACTTATAATCTGATTTTCCGGCCTTTCTCTTTATTCCATTTACGGTGTATTCCTTTTCTTCAAAACCATGTAAACAAACAAAAATTTTGGTGAAACGCGAAACTCCCCCCCCTTCCGGGGCCGAGATAAGGATCTCTTTCTCTGCGGGATAATAGTTAATTTTCCTTTTATAGTAATTTCCCTTTTCAAATTGATACGTTTCCCCATCGTCTTCGTACAGGCTATAAGTTGCTATCGTTTTTCCGGCATAGATGTGGTATTCCATGGTATCACCAAGTTCTTTTGTATTTTTTCCGATTTTCGGACATACCGGAATAATTGAGGATCCCTTGACAAACAACGGCAGTTCTTCGATTGGTGTAGGCCAAACTATTTCTCCGCCATCCATTTTCTCATCCGTGAAAAAATTGTACCACACTTCATCTCCCGGCAACCATACGCGGACAAATTCTTTATAGCTCTCCACGGGGGCCACCATAATGGAAGGACCAAAAAGGTACTGGTGCTGATAGTGCGGATCATAAACCCTTTCATCAAAGGTATAGTCAATAGCCAGGCTGCGGGCCACCGGAATACCCGTTTGTGAAGACTCATAAAAGGCTGAATAAATATACATCATAAGCTTATACCGCAGTTTGAGGTAGTTTCTGCATATTTCTTCTACCTCTTCCCCGAAGGACCAGGGCTCGGCATCGCGGCTGTTGATCATGGTATGTGCACGGCAAAACGGAGAAAAAGCACCAATCTGCATCCACCTGGCAAACAGATGTTCGCTGGCTGTACCAATAAACCCCCCTACATCATAACCGGCAAAAGCCACCCCTGTCAGTCCGAGACTGTTGACGAGTCTTACACCCAGCATCATGTGTTCATCATTGGCCATATTATCACCTGTCCATACGGCTGCATAGCGCTGGATACCCGAGAATCCTGATCGCGTCAGGTTAAATGGACGTTTACCTTCCATCAGGGCCTTTGTGCCTTCAAAAGTACTCCTGGCCATCAACAGTCCGTAGATATTACGGCCTTTCCGCATGGAGGCTTTTTCCCCTTCAAATTCCAATTCCATCAGCTCAGGTAGGTATTGGCCCCAAGTGGCTATTTCGTTCATATCGTTCCAGTAACCCTCTACTCCCTGATCCACATAAAACCGAAGGTTTTCTTCCCACCATTTCCGTGTATCCTCCTTCGTAAAATCAGGGAAATGACACCATCCTGGCCATACTTCACCGGTATAGGGCTGTCCATCCGGGTATTTAATAAAGACATCCTGCTCCAGGCCTTCTTCATAGGGGGGATATTCCTCTTCTACCTTGATGCCCGGATCGCACATAACCACCACATTGAAGCCCTGTTTTTTCAGGCGTTCAATCATTTTTTCAGGCTGTGGAAAACTCTTTTTGTCCCAGGTGAAAATTTTATACTTATCCATATAATGGATGTCCATGACGATCACATCAGCGGGGATGTCCTTGTCGCGAAAGGTTTTCGCCAGGGTATATACTTCCTTTTCGGGGTAATAA
>JAOUKJ010000123.1 GCA_029882675.1 Cyclobacteriaceae bacterium | reverse complement strand
ATGGTAGTTATGGTGATTACCCCATTACCCTTACGGTATCTGAACCCCAGGGCAATTGCAGCGATGACCAACAAATTGTATTGCGTGTCGTTCCTGTAATTCCCGTGATTGATTTCGATGCCACCCAGCTGGAAGGGTGTCGCCCCCTGACTATCCGGTTTAGTAATCACTCCTTTTCAGCGGATGATGGATCGTACAAGTGGGAATTTATCTCCTCAACAGGGGAAATAATAGGTACATCAGAAGAAATAAACCCGGTTTTTACTTTTTATGATCCGGGCATCTTTTCTGTCAGGCTAACGGGAGCAAATGCACTGGGTTTTGAAGCAGAAAAAGTAAAGGAAAATTACATCACGGTACACGACCTGCCTGAAGCGCTGTTTGCTGTGAGGCCTCACCGTGTGTTTTTACCCGGAGGCCAATTATATACCCAAAACCTGAGTAAGCATGCCACTAAATTCGTCTGGGACTTCGGGGATGGAAACACCTCTGAACTCATTGATCCTGTCCATGAATATACGGCAACAGGAACTTATGACATTACACTTACTGCTATTAATGAACTGGGCTGTGCTGACTCCCTGATCCGACAGGGTTTCGTGGAGGTGGTCGAAGGAGGCAATACCCGGATACCTAATGCTTTTACACCAAGCTCTACCGGGCCTACTGGCGGACGAATAGGTTCCGGGGATATTAATGATGTCTTTCTGCCTTTAACTGAAGGTGTTGTGGAATTTAAGATGCAAATATTTGACCGTTGGGGCAACCTGCTCTTTCAGTCCTTAAGCAAGGACACGGGTTGGGACGGTTATGATCATAAAGGAGACCAATTGCCTGCCGGCGTTTATGTATATAAATTATACCTCAGGTTTAGCAATGGTGAACGAATGGAAAAAATAGGAGATATAACTTTAATCCGATAAAAGTGAAAAGGTTTATTTTCATCATACTGCTGTTTAACTGCCTTACTTCCTGGGCACAGGATCCGCACTTTAGCCAGTTCTATGCCTCTCCGCTCTACCTTAATCCTGCTTTTGCAGGCACCGTTAACAACCACAGGTTGATAGCGCATAACCGGTTGCAATGGCCGGTCTTGTCACATGCATACACGACCTATTCCTTCAGTTATGATCATTACCGCTCCGATTTAAAAAGTGGCTTTGGCTTGTTGTTCAATGCGGACAAGGCAGGATCTGCCGGACTAAAAACAAACATGGCCAGTTTTATTTATTCCTATAAAATACGGATGCCCGGCAAATGGGTACTTACTCCGGGACTCTCCTTTACCTACGGAAACAGGGGCCTGGATTACAGTAAGCTGGTTCTGGGCGACCAGCTGTCTTTTGGGAACAGCAATGCACCTTCCATTGATCCGGCCCTCATGCTTATCGACAGCCGAACATTTTTTGATAGTTCTACCGGTATCCTTTTTTATAACAAGGCCACATGGCTTGGTGCTTCATGGGCACATATAAACAGGCCCAATATTTCTATACTTGAAACAGAAGACCGGTTACCCGCTAAATTCACCTTCCATGGGGGTACACGGATTCAGTTTTATGGCGGCCCGGCCAGTATTGAAAAAATTTCTTACCTCACCACATCATTTATCGTTAATGTACAAGGGCCTTTTTCACAAATGGATATGGGGGTAAATTATCATGTTGACCCCATATTAGTCGGTGTTTGGTACCGGGGTATCGCCTTTAAAGAAAATGCCGCGAGCAACCGAAGCAGAGATGCTTTGATTTTATCCGCAGGCCTCCAGTATTCAATGTTTAGCTTTCAATACAGCTATGATTTTACCATTTCCGAATTGGGTACCGGCTCACAGGGAGCCCACGAATTGAGCCTGGAATATCGCTTTGATTTCCCATCGAATCCCAAAAGGGTTAAAAGAAGCGATAAAATTCTTCCCTGTCCCTCTTTTATTCCCACTGAAAGCTACCGGTTCAGAAAGTAACAAATTTCAAAAGTTGATTAATATCATTTCATGTCGTGATAGCTATCACGAAAGGGTGACGCTGAAAGAAATATATTTGATTAAGCAAACTGGCATTTGTTTAACCATGCAAAAAACCAATGAAAAAGTTACTCGTTCCCGTTGATTTTTCCGATCAGGCCAAATATGCTCTTGATTTTGCCACCAATATGGCAAAAAAAATAAATGTATTAATTGATGTAATACACGTCGCGGACCTGCCCGTCACTGCCGATCCAATGGGTGTAAACCTACAAGCCTACTTCAGCGCAGATCTGATTACCCAACTCGAAGAAAACCTCACCGAAAAGCTTCGTGAGTTCACGAAATCAATTCCAAAAAAACAACAAGGAACGTGTGAATTGAAATGGGGCAACCCTTTTTCCGGAATTTCTGGTTATCTGGGTGAAAACGATGTCGATATGATCATCATGGGTACAAAGGGCACATCGGGCGTACGTGAACTTTTCGTTGGATCAAATGCTGAAAAAGTGGTTAGACATGTTAAGTGTCCGGTCATTACACTTAAAAATCCAATTGACATCACAGACATCAAACGCATTGTTTTTGGTAATGACTTGTCATTACAACAAGATCAACTGGCTGGTAAAATTAAATATTTGCAGAATATTTTTGATGCCCGCCTGGATATCGTTCGCATTAATACTCCCAGCCGGTTCAGAATCGACAGGGAGGTGTATAAAGAGCTCAGGGAGTTCGCTGAAAAATACAGTTTTAAAAATTATTCCTTAAACATTTTCAGCGACGTTAACGAAGAAGAAGGGCTGGTCTATTTCGCAGATCAGGTCGATGCCAATATGATGGCCCTGGGAACTCATGGTAGAAAAGGTTTAGGACATTTAATCAGTGGTAGCATAGCAGAAGATGTTGTTAATCATGCAAAACGCCCAATTTGGACATATAACACAGGAAAATGATTCCCGTCAACAGCAAAAGGTGATTCTTGGGCTGCACAGTAATAGTACACTTTCCCCGGAAATACTTAGACGTGTATTTTACAACGTTGAAAAAGTCAGCTTTGAAGGAATTATTCTTGAAAATTTTGGCCTCACCGTTGAATCCCTTCAAATCTCTAAAAGCCTGGAAAGCATCAACCGGAACAAAAAAAATGGTAAAGACAAAATTGCCAAAATTTCGGCTACGCTTAAAAGTGCGAATCTGGACTTCACGCTAAATACTGAAAGCCAGTCGGACATCAAAATTTTGAAAGATTTTTCAGCATTTACGGATCTTTTTCTGCTCGACATCAACTTGATCAGCGAAAATCAGGTATTGGATAAGAATATATTTTTCAACCTCTATTCCCCCGTCTTTCTGGTCAACGAAAATTTTGAAAACTTCGATAATCTGGTCTTTGTTTTTGATGGTGAAGTTTCCAGCATACACGCACTCAGGAACTTTATGGGCCAGTTTGAAGCCCATCAGGCCCCCCTTACTGCGCTATTCGTTAACAGGGATACCCGAATGGATAAAGTGTTTAGTCAAAAATTTCTCGCCCGGTTTCTCCTTAAGCGTTTTAAAGATGTTGGCCTGCAACACACTACCGTTGAAACGCTGGGAAGTGACCTGAGCAGAATACTCACCAAACAAAAAAATACAACCATTCTCACTGGTAAAGCCGGTGCTATAAATATTTTTAAACCAGAAATTATTAAATTGTTGCCCGAAGAAAACCTTTCGGTTTATTTTTCTTCCTAGCAACAATATGCAACAAACAGAAAAAGCCCTTATTGATTCAACAGTTTGCTTTCATTGTGGAAATGATTGTGTAAATAAGCCTATTCGTTTTCAGGAGAAATACTTTTGCTGCACAGGTTGCAAAATGGTATTTGAAATACTTGCCGAGAATGATTTATACGAATATTATGATCTTTCAGAAAGTCCGGGAGTAAAAATAAACATAGAAAAAGAAGACAAGTATGCCTTTCTGGATAACACAGAGATTACCAGCAGCCTGTTCCAATTCTCTTCGGACGAAATAAACAAAGTAGTACTCTTTATTCCCGGCATCCATTGCAGTTCTTGTATATGGCTCCTCGAAAACTTACAAAAACTACACCGGGGAGTAAAAAGCGTACAGGTGAATTTCACCAGAAAAGAGGCCGCGATTAGTTTTGGGCCTGATGAAATTTCTTTCAGAGAACTGGCTGTATTACTGGAAAGTATCGGCTACCCCCCATTGATCAATTGGGCGGGGACAAAAAATGAAAAAAAGGATCAGTCACTTTATATCAAGCTGGGTGTTGCCGCCTTTTGTTTTGGTAATGTCATGCTCCTCAGCTTTCCTGAATACCTGGGCATACAAGACTGGCAGGACAATGCCTTTAGGAAATTTTTCAGCCTGCTTAATCTGGTTTTGGCTATTCCGGTGGTGTTTTACAGTGGTTTTGATTATTTCACTTCAGCCTTTAAAAGTTTTCGCGCCAGGTACATCAGCATTGACGTACCCATTGCCCTGGGCATAGCCGCACTTTTTCTCAGAAGCACCTGGGAGGTGCTTTCACAAACAGGCCCGGGTTTTTTTGATTCACTCACCGGCCTTATCTTCTTCCTGCTTATTGGCCGTTGGTTCCAAAGCATGACCTACGAATCACTGGCCTTTGACAGAGACTACAAATCGTATTTTCCCCTGGCAGTGACCCGCCTTCGCGGAAATGAGAAAGAAAGTGTTATGATCAAAGATATCATGAAAGGTGATGATATGTTGGTCAGAAACAATGAGATTGTCCCTGCAGATGCCCTTCTGGTATCAGACACGGCAAGTATCGATTACAGCTTTGTGACAGGAGAATCCACTCCTGTGCTGAAAAAATCAGGAGACCTGATATATGCCGGTGGCAAACAAATGGGGCAGGCGATAAAATTAACAGCTATAAAGACCGCATCTCAAAGCTACTTACTCCGGCTCTGGGAAAAAGATGATGACAGGAAAAGTGAGCAGACTACCCCCTCCCAACAAATCATCAACCAGGTATCCAAATATTTCACCATGATCATTATAGCTATAGCACTGGTGAGCGGTTTGTTCTGGTATACAAAAGATCCCGGGCGGATGTGGGAAATTATGACGGCCGTACTGATTGTAGCTTGTCCCTGCGCCCTGGCACTTTGTGTGCCATTTACCTATGGGAACATCATCAGGGTACTTGGACGAAACGGACTCTATTTAAGTGCAGCGGGAATTGTGGAGAAATTTAATAAAATCAATCATGTTATTTTTGATAAAACCGGCACCATTACCCTGCCCGATGGCGGTGAAATTAATTATGTTGGGCAACCCCTGAATCAAACACAACAATCAATAGTAAAAGCAATTGCGGAAGCATCAGTCCACCCCTTAAGCAAAAAAGTAGCTGCTTACTTCCCCCCTGAGGCCAGGTACATTAATCTCGATCATTTTGAAGAATTATCCGGACAGGGTATACAGGCCGAAAAAGATGGTAGCACTTACCTTCTCGGTTCCGGAAAATTTGCAGCTCCCACAGTAAATGATCTAGACCAACACGTAGGAACAGCGGTATACCTTTCGATTGATAACCAATTTATCGGCGTTTTCAAAATCAAAACCACTTATCAACCCGCTTTAAGCCAGGTGCTGACCAAGCTCCATAATAATTTCAAGTTGTCCCTTTTAAGCGGTGACCACGATCATGAGAAAAATACACTCATCAATTTATTCGGGAAATGGCACCATCTGAAATTTAAATTTGGCCCGGACGAAAAGGAACAGTTTGTATTACGTTGCACCAATCAGGGCGACAGCGTATTAATGGTTGGTGATGGCTTAAACGATGCCGCAGCACTTAAGGCAAGTCATCTGGGGATCGCTGTTACGCAGAATGTCGCCACTTTCAGCCCGGCCTGTGACGGGATTTTGGAAGGGAAAAGCTTTCACAAACTACCATTACTTATTCGCTTTGTCAGAAGTGGGAGGTATTTTGTCATCGCCGGATTCATAATTTCGTTTTTATACAACATTATTGGTTTAGGATTTGCCATTAGTGGTCACCTCACCCCGGTTTTTGCAGCTATTCTAATGCCATTGAGTAGTATTACCATTGTAGCCTTTGCGACATTGTCTATAAATTTCATTTCAAAAATTAAACATTTAAATTAATGTCTGTTATATTTATCCTCATTCTTATAAGCATGGTGATCGCGGGTGGTTTTTTGGCAGCCTTTATATGGGCTATCAAATCGGGTCAGTTCGATGATACATATACCCCTTCTGTACGGATATTATTTGAAAACAAAAAACAGAAAAAGAAAAATGACATAGTGAAAATAACAACAGAAAAAAATGATAATAATCAGAATTGACACTAATTACACTCAGGGTAAGCGTGTCAATAGGGTAATACCTTAGCAAATTACAACTTAAGAAAGTTTTTTTTACTTATTATAATATGGAAAAATTCAGCTACGATAACAAAATTGTGAAGTATTTTATGCTGGCATCGATGATCTTTGGGATCATTGGAATGCTGGTAGGCCTGCTGGCTGCCTTGCAGCTATACTGGCCGGTATTTAATCTGGACTTGTCCTATACGACCTTTGGCAGGATAAGGCCCTTACATACCAATGCCGTCATCTTTGCCTTTGTGGGGAATGCAATGTTCGCCGGCGTTTATTATTCACTGCAGCGACTTTTGAAAACCCGCCTGTTTAATGACACCCTTAGTTGGATACACTTCTGGGGATGGCAGATCATCATCCTTTCAGCAGCAATATCGCTACCTATGGGGTATACAACGGGCAAAGAATACGCTGAGCTGGAATGGCCTATCGATATTGCTATCGCACTGATCTGGGTGGTTTTCGGCATCAACCTGATCGGCACCATCATTAAACGCAGAGAACGACACATGTATGTGGCCATCTGGTTCTATATTGCCACTTTCGTAACTGTTGCTGTATTGCATATTGTCAACTCTTTTGGAATGCCTGTTAGCTTTATGAAAAGTTACTCATGGTATGGCGGCGTTCAGGATGCCCTGGTGCAGTGGTGGTATGGACACAATGCCGTAGCTTTTTTCCTGACTACCCCCTTTCTGGGGATCATGTATTACTACCTGCCCAAAGCAGCCAACAGACCGGTCTATTCTTATAAACTTTCGATTATACACTTCTGGTCACTGATCTTTATTTATATCTGGGCAGGCCCACACCACCTCCTCTACACGTCCCTCCCCGACTGGGCCCAATCACTTGGTGCGGCCTTCTCCATTATGCTTATTGCCCCTTCATGGGGTGGCATGCTCAACGGACTCCTTACGCTACGTGGGGCATGGGATAGGGTTCGCGAAGATCCCGTACTTAAATTTATGGTAGTTGCCGTTACAGCGTATGGTATGGCCACGCTTGAGGGCCCCCTGCTTTCCCTGAAGAATGTAAATGCCATTGCCCATTATACTGACTGGATCGTTGGCCATGTGCATATTGGTGGCCTGGGCTGGAACGGTTTTTTGATTTTTGGTATGATTTACTGGCTTGTTCCCAAAATGTGGGGCACTAAGCTCTATAGCCCTAAACTTGCCAATACACACTTTTGGATTGGCACACTGGGGATCATCGTTTATGCCCTTCCGCTTTATGTAGCAGGCATGGTACAAAGTCTGATGTGGAAAGAATTTACTGCAGAAGGCACACTCGCATACTTAAACTTCCTCGATACGGTAGACGCCATAAAGCCGATGTACCTGACAAGAGCCATTGGTGGCGCGCTTTACTTCTCCGGCATATTCATCATGGTTTATAATCTGATGAAAACGATGGGGGCAGGCGTATTTATAACTAACGAAAATGATGAAGCGCCGGCATTGGATAAAAAAGTTGTTTCCGGTGGTTCATGGCACCGGGTATTGGAAAGTAAGCCGGCATTGTTTACTGCACTTACATTAGTCGCCATACTTATAGGAGGTATTATGGAACTGGTACCCACCTTCCTGATAAAATCAAATGTGCCGACTATTGAGGCCGTGAAGCCATATACGCCCCTGGAGGTTCATGGGCGTGATATCTATATTCGTGAGGGTTGTGTCAACTGCCATTCACAAATGATCAGGCCGTTCCGCTCGGAGACATCACGATACGGAGAGTATTCCAAGGCCGGTGAGTTTGTTTATGACCACCCCTTCCTATGGGGTTCAAAGAGAACAGGACCAGACCTGCATCGTGAAGGTGTCATTAACTCCAGTGCCAGTTGGCATTATGAACACATGTGGGAGCCTACGCTACCATCACCGGGTTCAATTATGCCCAAATACCAATGGTTGTTTAGCAATAACATTGACGTGTCAATTACACCGACTAAAATTGCTGCACTGAGAACAGTAGGTGTGCCTTATGAGGAAGGATTTGAAGACGTGGCCATCGAAGTGCTAAACAAACAAGCGCAGCAAATAGCTGATGAACTTAAACAAGGCGGTTATGAGGTGGAAAAAGAAGCGGAAATTATAGCGCTTATTGCATACCTCAAACGGCTGGGTACTGATATCACCCAAAACAAATAAGCGAATGTTTAAATATTATTTTGACCAAATAGAAAATGTGGAAATATGGCCAATCATTTCGCTGCTCATCTTTTTAACATTTTTCATCGGGCTGATTGTCTGGTTAATCAGGATAGATAAAAAATACATTAACAAAATGAAAAATCTACCCATTGAGGAAAATAAATACAGTGATTAATAAAAGTGAAAATCTGATATAAAATGAACTTTCTAAATAAAACCAAACCAGCCTTAATTATACCGATGTTCTTGTGCGCTTTACCCGCCTGGGCACAAACAGATAGTACTTCTTCGCTAAGCGCTGAGGCTGTCATGTATATGGTCGGTGGGTTAATCATCGTAGTAGGGCTTATCGTTGTGGGACTTGCTTACAATGTATTTAACGTCCTGCGCATCGTTGAAGGGAGCGAAGCAGCCCGTAGAGCCAAAGAAGCAGGTGTTGATTATGTGCCCGAGCCCGGAATCCTGACACAATTATTTGATAGTTGGACGAAACAAGTACCTCTTGAAAAAGAAAAAGACATCCTGCTCGATCATGAGTATGATGGCATCAGGGAACTGGACAACCACCTTCCCCCCTGGTGGCTGGCACTTTTTTATGGAAGTATTGTCTTTGGCGTCATCTACCTGCTTGGTTATCATGTGATGAATTGGTGGCCACTACAAGATGAAGAATATAATATCGCTGTAGCTAAAGCCGAATCTCAGATGAAATCCCAAATGGGGGCTGAGGGGGTTCTTGATGAAAATACTGTCACATACAACGAAGATCCTGCGTTTATAAGCTCAGGCAAACAGGTCTTCG
>JAOUKJ010000122.1 GCA_029882675.1 Cyclobacteriaceae bacterium | reverse complement strand
TAACAAGTATGGAATTGGCTTCTGGAAACCCGGTGCAGGAATCATTCATCAGGTAGTTCTTGAAAACTATGCTTTTCCCGGAGGCATGATGATTGGTACCGATTCACATACAGTGAATGCTGGCGGCCTGGGCATGGTGGCCATTGGTGTAGGAGGGGCCGATGCTGTGGATGTCATGGCAGGGATGCCCTGGGAATTGAAATTCCCCAAATTAATCGGCATAAAGCTTACAGGTAAACTGAGTGGATGGGTATCAGCAAAAGATATCATTCTAAAAGTCGCCGGCATACTGACCGTGAAAGGTGGTACCGGATGTATTGTTGAATATTTCGGGCCCGGAGCAGAATCTATTTCTTGTACGGGCAAAGGAACCATTTGCAATATGGGTGCAGAAATAGGAGCTACTACATCAACTTTCGGTTACGATGATAGTATGGAAAGATACTTACGCTCCACGGGGCGAGACGATGTAGCAGATCTCGCTAACGGCATCAGGCAACACCTTACCGCCGATCCCGAAGTTTATTCGGCCCCTGAAAAATATTTTGATCAGGTCATTGAATTAAACCTCGATGAGCTGGAACCTCATCTCAATGGCCCGTTTTCTCCGGATATCGCCACGCCCATTTCTCAAATGAAAGAACAGGCTGAAAAAAACGGATGGCCCCTTAAAGTAGAAGTTGGCTTGATTGGATCATGTACAAACAGCTCCTACGAAGATATTTCCAGAGCTGCAAGTCTGGCCAAACAAGCCGAAGAGAAAAATTTAAAAACAAAAGCTAAATTTACTATTACTCCCGGCTCTGAACTGGTGAGGTATACGATAGAACGTGATGGTTTCATCGACACCTTTGATAGCATTGGCGCAAGTGTATTTGCCAACGCATGCGGCCCCTGTATAGGCCAATGGGATCGCGAAGGAGCTGATAAAAAAGAGAAGAATACCATCGTACATTCTTTTAACAGAAACTTTGCAAAAAGAGCTGATGGGAATCCGAATACCTTTGCTTTTGTAGCATCTCCTGAACTTGTTACGGCCCTGGCTATCGCAGGCGACTTGTCATTTAATCCTTTAAAAGATAAGCTGGTCAATGAAAATGGAGAAGAGGTCATGCTCGACCCTCCACAGGGGCTGGAACTGCCATCTGCTGGATTTGATGCAGAAGACGCAGGCTATCAGGCGCCCGCAGAAGACGGTAGCGAAATTAATGTAAAAGTTAATCCGGACTCCAAACGACTCCAACTCCTTACACCCTTCGAGCCCTGGAATGGAAAAAATATTACCGGCATGAAACTCCTCATTAAAGCCAAAGGAAAATGCACTACCGACCACATCTCTATGGCCGGACCCTGGTTGCGTTACCGTGGACATTTGGATAATATCGCAGATAACACACTTACCGGAGCAGTTAATTTCTTCAATGAACAAACTGACAGCGTAAAGAACCAATTCACGGGCGAACTTGGTACAGTACCCGCAACGCAAAGAGCCTATAAAGCAAAAGGCGTTTCTACTATTGTAGTCGGTGATCACAACTATGGTGAAGGTTCCTCAAGAGAACATGCCGCAATGCAACCAAGGCACCTGGGGGTAAGGGCCGTTTTAGTGAAATCTTTTGCCCGAATACATGAAACAAACCTGAAAAAACAGGGCATGCTGGCTTTGACATTTTCCAATGAAGCCGATTATGATAAAATACAGGAAAATGACACTATAGATTTTACTGACCTTGACCAGTTTGCACCCGGTAAGCCGTTGACTTTATTATTTCAACACAATGATGGCTCTAACGATTCCATTACGGTAAATCACTCTTATAACCATTCGCAGATAGAGTGGTTTAAAGCAGGGTCTGCACTTAATCTGATCAAACAAAAAGAAAGCAATTAATTTTAAAAAAGGTTGTCCCCGCGGGACAACCTTTTTTTTTATTTATGCATAATCATCAAATTGCTGTATACAAGTTCTTCAAAGCCAGTCAGTAAATTTATACAAGCCGAATCATAAAAAGGAAGTACCTGTAGCATCAATACACCTCCAATTCCCTTTTGGAAATCGATCCAAAAATGCGTATTATACAATCCTGCCCAGGAAAGACTGCCGACAGATCTTCTAAAAGGTCGTTTTTCCATGGCAATCTGAAAACCCAATCCAAATTTATCTTTTCCAGCGCCCAACGGAAAATCTTCAGAAATCAACTTATTTGAGCTATATTGAATCTCTACGTTTACAGCTCCAATTTGATTTTGCTTCATGATATTAACTGTTTCAGAAGACAACAGCCGGTTTCCATGTACTGTACCATCATTTAAAAACAACTGCATAAAACGACAATAATCCCCGGCTGTAGAATATAAACCACCATCACCAGCAATATTTAAAGGTTGATCTTTGTACACGGGCCTGGGCTCCTCACAAAACACACCATGCACCTTTCTGTGGAGTGTTACCAATCGCCTATATTTGTCTTGAGGTATATAATAAAAGGTGTCCTCCATCCCTAACGGATCGAAAACATATTCCTTAAACAAAATAGTGAGCGGTTTACCTGTCACCTTTCGAAGTATATTGCCCAATATGCCGGTACTAAAACCGTATGTCCATCGCATACCCGGCTCATGCAGCAATGGCAAATGCATATAATTAAACCCCGCCTTGAAGATGAGGTTTCTATAGACTTTATTAGAAAATCCATATGCAAAACCTGCCGTGTGTGTAAGCAAATCCCGGATGGTGACCTCACGATGCGCTTTTGCAACTTTCACTGGCCCTGCAACAGGCAAGGATAAAAGTACATCCGGTGATTTGAGCGATTTCAAATATTTTGAAACCGGATCGTTGAGATTCAATAACCCACGGTCAACCAACATCATTATGACTGTTGATGTAACCGGCTTAGTCATGGAGGCAATATTAAAAAGTGAAGATGGCTTCATTTGCCTTTTATTGGCCACATCACAATGACCAAAACTCCCCTGATAAAGAATTTCATCTCGCCCGGTCACCATAGCCACTGCTCCAGGCAAATCCCCCTCCAAGATATGTTCCCGAAAAAAGTCATTCAATGCACCTGTTCCCCTTACTGAAAGTACTGACATCACATTATTATATTTTGTTAATGCGTGCGCTTGTATGTTTTAAATTAGGAATAAAACCCCTATAATCAAAGTCGTGAAAAACATTTATCTTTTACTTAATTTTATCTACTTTCGGGTGACATTAATGCAAAACTTTATGATGAAGACTTTCCTGCAATTATCATTATCGGCCATAGCCTTTTCTTTATTTTTTATGGCCTGTAAACCCGCTTCACAGGGCGATGAAAATACTACTATATCACAACCAGATACTCGAGTTGAAAACAATTTTGAAAATTTCACTATTTTCCGAGGCACGAACATTGCTCACTGGTTATCACAATCCAGTCGGCGGGGGGAAGAGCGCCAGGCCTTTTTCACCCGGCGTGATGTAGCCCAGATCGATACTTTGGGTTTTGACCATATCCGTTTGCCCATTGATGAGGAACAAATGTGGGACGAAGAAGGCAATCGAAATGATGACGCTTTTGAGTTGCTGGGCGATTACCTGGATTGGTGTAAGGAATTCGGTTTACGTACCATCATTGACTTGCATATCCTGCGCTCACATCACTTTAACGCTGATGAAAAGCCGCTCTGGACAGACCCCGCGGAACAGGATAAATTTATTGGCCTTTGGAAAGACCTTTCCGGCTTTCTAAAGCCATGGCCCAACGGCATGGTAGCTTATGAGTTCATGAACGAGCCTGTGGCTGATGACCCGGAGGAGTGGAATCAACTCATTGCACGTGTAGTTGATTCCATCAGGCAATGGGAACCGGACAGAATCCTTGTTATCGGTTCAAATCGTTGGCAATCAGCCAATACTTTCGATCAGCTAAAAGTGCCTGCTGGCGATAAAAACATTATTCTTAGTTTTCATTTTTACGAACCATTCCACCTTACTCATGTCAGGGCTTCCTGGACTCATCTAAAAGATTTTGAGGGAGAGGTGAACTATCCCGGACAGATTGTCCCGGGTGGCACTGAACAAGCTCATCAACGCGTTTATAATCGGGATACGTTGGCTCACATGATGAGAAAGCCGCTTCATTTGGCCGACAGCCTTGGCCTACCACTGTTTTGTGGAGAATTTGGAGTAATAGAAAAAGCACCTCGGGAGCCCCTTCTGGCCTGGTATAAGGACATGGTATCTATATTTGAAGAGCACAACGTAGCATACGCCAACTGGAACTATAAAGCCGGCTCTTTTGAAACAGTAGATGAAAATAATATTCCGGACGATGATCTGGTAAAAATATTGACGGGAAAAAAATAAGGGATTTATATTCAGTTTATGAGGCTCCAACCTCAAAAAATAAACGTATAGAACGCTTTCTCATTGCCGCGGGCAAAAAAAGTCAAATCATTACTTTAAAAACAGACACTACCCCTACTTAATCACTTCATCGAACACTATGTGTCCAAAATAAAGTATCCACGCAATGACCAATACCGCCGTCTGTATACGCCATGATTTTTTATAAGCTGCAATTAACGCGAAGATTATTCCTATTAACCTGAATGAATTTTTAGAGTCAAAAAGAGCATGCTCTACAAAGAGGACTGAACTAAAAATATTCACTAAAAGTATCAGTGCAAAAAGCCTGAATATTAAAGGTGACGAAAGCTTAAAATGAACACCCACTGGTTTATTAATCTCCTTTACCTTCATAAAAAGTGTTATCCCCAGAAAATAAAAAATTAATGGCGATACAAGGGAGCTAACAAAATAGCCTATATTTTCGGTCAGTAGCTCAATCTTTTGCCAGGAGCTCCACCACATATCAACCAATAGTAAAAAAGCAAAAATGGTCCAGATCAAATGATACCAATGGATCTCGCTCAATTTTGAATTTCGTATTAATGAACCCCAACCTTCAAAAAAAGTAGTTGCAACATATCCGTAAATAATGGCCACAAAAATAGTGAGATATTCACGGTGAGAAAACTGGGTATTAAGGTTCTCAGGAAATTCGGGATTTAAAAAAACAGCATGCCCCAACAAAAGTATCCAGGCGGCAATAAGTAATGCAACTGCCCTTGAATAATTCGGCCAAAAAAACCCACCCATCGTAAAAAAAGAGGCAATAAGGATGATAATAGTTTCTCCCTTTAAAAATACATAGTCATGAAAAACCCAGCTATTAAAGAGGGCCGACATAAGCGTGAGGAAGAATAAAAACATGAATTTGGGAAAACGTTCCACAAAATAAGCATGTACATCAAACTTATGCGGACTGTCCTTCCCCGGAAAAGTTAATACGGCAATGAGGTAAAATAGCACAGGTGTCGTTAGTGCCAGCATATAATACCCTATGGCACCCGAGAGTTTACTGGTACGAATCCATGATCCCCACCATACATCGATCAAAAAAGCAAATTCCAGGACGCTCCAGCCCAGATAAAATATACTTACGTTTTTGTAATCCCTTTTGAAAAGTGAGCCCCACCCGTAAAAAAATTCGGCAGCTACAATACCATAAATTATAGCTGAAAAAATAGTAAGGTATTCAACCTTTGAGAATAACATATTAACAACAAGATAAAACCTGCCCAATCTAAAACTATTTATGGCACAAGTCAAGTATGGCTCCTGTTACTCATTATGAATCCCTGTTGTTTTGTAAATTTCTGTTTGTTACTTTAGTAAATTCATAAATAAAATATCAACAATGAAACTCATCTATTCTGTCTTATTCTCTTTTTGTTTCCACCCTGCTGTTTTCGGCTCCACAGCTTTGGATAAAGCTCTTCCCGGAGCCTGGACAACTACTCTGGAGGATAATAGCACAGCCGTATGGATTATCACTGAAGGCTATTTTTCAATAGCCTATTATCATTCCTCAAAGCCGGAATTTTTATATACTGAAGGCGGGCTATGGGCTGTTGACAATGGAAAAATCGAACTCACATGGGAATTTCATACTGGCAATAGCGAATTGGTAGGGCAAAAAAAGATTAGTGCGATGAGCATCAAAGGCAACGTGCTTGAAATCGAAACCAGAAAATGGAACCGGATGGATGACGGCACACCCGGAGCGTTGCCTGGCGCCTGGCTAATAACGGGCAGAAAGATTAATGACCAGATGAATACGATAACACCCGGAGCACGAAAAACCATGAAAATACTGTCAGGAACAAGGTTTCAATGGATTGCCTACAATAGCGAAACAGGTGATTTTTTCGGTACAGGGGGAGGGCATTACACCACTGAAAATGGCAAATACACAGAACATATCGACTTTTTTTCCAGAGACAATTCACGGGTAGGTGCAGCACTGGAATTTGATTTCAAAAAAGACGAGGACCGCAACTGGCACCATTCAGGCCTGAGCAGTAAGGGCAAGGCTATTTATGAGGTGTGGTCAATAAGAAAGTAGTCATTACCTTAAATCCGCAAGCGGCTTTCATAAATATTTAATAATGTTTTAAATAAAACCGAATACGAATACGCCGTTTTTAATCTAAAGGTTACTCACTTATTCAAGTGCACCAAAAAAATTTATTTTCGCACCCCTTTGGGCAGGAAAACATCTTTTTCTATAATACATACCTAAAATACGCTTGCGGGTTTTAGGCACTATAACCTCTTGATTTAAAAAACAGCGATTGAAGGTCTGTTATTTTATAACTTTATATTTATCATATTTTTCTAAAAAATCAGAAAGATTTTCAGCCGGCAGTTTCTTTGCGATGATTTTCTTTTTCTCATCCAGCACATAGAGTGTGGGCGTCTGAAAAGCATCGTATAAATCCTGGTAACTACCAACATAAGTTCTTGGTCCATTGACATTGACCCAATCGCCCATACCCATTTCGTTGATATACTGCTTCATCTTTGTCATGGAGGTATCGGCACACACGCTAAAAACCTGAACATCCAGCTTTGTATTTGAAACAAAATCAACAAGTCTTGGTGTTTCCTTCTTACAGTGGCCACAGTCCGGATCATATATATAAAGTACCGTGTATTTGTTTTTCAGAGCATGCATAGATGTGCGATTGAGGTTTACATCCTGCATAATGAGATCAGGAGCATCCATGCCGATCAGACTAAGCCGCAACTTATCCGCCCGGTCTTTCAAATTGGCTTTTGTTCCCTTATCCACCCAAAAGTCCATATCACCTGACTCAAAATAAGTATCATACAGGTGAATAAAAACCTTATCAAACCCCATCACAGGGTGAGAATAGTACTTTACCACCAACGACCAGGTTAGGAACTTGTAGGTCTCGGTATTGGGTTTGGCCCTGGCAATGAGGCCGTCTATTTCTTTGATAACCGAATCGGGGTGTTGCACCACTACGCGATCAAAGAATTCATCTGTTTTTTGCTGATAAAGCGGAAAAGGAAGCCGGATCAATGCATCTTCAGTAAGATCAAAAGAAGTCCAGAAATTACTTTTATAATACCTGTACTGGAATGTTGAATCCACTTTTCCTTCTTCATTTTTAGGCGGATCAGGGACTTCTGTTTTTTTCCTTGCACTTAATATTTTCGCGACTAAAGATCCCGGATCACCCAAAATTACACTTTCCTGAAAAGCCGTTACCTGTTGATTTATTTTTTTAAGTGCTGCAATGGCTTCTTCCCTGGCTGCATCAGCCAGCGTACTATCATTGACAATGTCGGAATGTGGTTTGGCCAGGACATTCTGGTCAGCATTAAATATCATGTTTTTAAAGAACAACTCATTGTCCTTGTCCCCTGTAATTATTGCATTCCGATAATAATCTGCTAAACTTGTCGTGATTTTGAAGTGTTGATCACGATAAACGGCAAAATCAAACAGTTTGGATTTTGTGGAAGACAACACAAGAATAAAAACCCCGCCAGGCAAGCGTTCGTCACCACTAAATACAGCATACCCCCTGGCATCCGTACGCGCAGTGTCCCGGGTGTAGGTACTTTCGCCATAGTAATATGCCAGCACCAATGCGGTATCAGGCAAATCACTTATTTCAAACTCAATACGATAGCCCTTTTCCTGAGCCATTAAGCCGGTAAAAATGCTTATTATCGAAAAAAGACTGAGGGCGAGTAACTTTTGGATCATATAATTCATACTTTTAAACAGTTCCTGAAAACGCGAGCTTCAAATTTAAATATAGTATTGTCGTAAAAAAAATTTTGAAAGACTAGTATGCTCTTAATACTTTTGTCCTTCTTATAAACAGACATGTCGATTAAAATCAAAAACCTTACCAAAGTATATGGCCGACAAAAGGCACTGGACGATATTTCTTTTGAAATTGCCGAAGGAGAGATCGTAGGTTTTCTTGGCCCAAACGGTGCCGGAAAGACCACTACAATGAAAGTGGCCACTTGTTACCTGCCTCCAACCTTAGGCACCGCAGAAGTTATGGGTTATAACGTGGTTGACAAGCCACTGGAAGTAAGGAAAAATGTAGGATACCTTCCGGAGAACAATCCACTGTACACGGAAATGTATCTGCATGAATACCTTAACTTTACGGGCAGGTTGTATGGATTGAAAGGGAAGGCCCTCAATATGCGTATTGGGGAAATGGTGGAACTTTGCGGCCTGGGCAGGGAGCAAAATAAAAAAGTCGAAGAGTTGTCAAAAGGATACCGGCAACGACTTGGCCTGGCCCAAAGTCTGATTCACAATCCCCGGGTTCTTATACTTGATGAGCCTACCACAGGATTGGATCCCAACCAGCTCGTTGAAATCAGAAAACTCATTCTGGATGTATCACAAAACAAAACAGTCATATTTTCAACACACATTATGCAGGAAGTAGAGGCCCTCTGTTCACGGGTTATTGTGATCAACAAAGGCCGTATTGTCGCTGACGGGCCTATTGCTGACCTCAAATCCAAAATCGATCATGGTTTTATCCTGGCTGAGTTTGAACGGGAAATAGACATCAGGCTTTTGGAGGGCATCGATGAGGTGGAATCGGTAATATTAACTACTGGCAACAAATATAAATTGCGGGTAAAAGGAGCTACAGACATCAGAAACAAAATATTCACCCTGGCCGCAACACACCACCTTCCGCTGATTGGCCTTGTTGTTGAAAAAGGATCACTAGAAGGGGTATTCAGGGAATTAACACAAATCCAGACAGATGATTGAAATTGTTAAAAAGGAATTTAACGGATTTATGAATTCGCTCATCGCCTACGTGGTCATTAGTGTCTTTCTCACAGCGATGGGCCTACTGATGTGGGTCTTTCCCGAAACGTCCATACTGGAATACGGATATGCTGATATGGAAACCCTTTTTTCTT
>JAOUKJ010000686.1 GCA_029882675.1 Cyclobacteriaceae bacterium | reverse complement strand
GGTTTTGATTTTAGTGACACCTAATTCTTTATATCAACGGTTTAGTGGTTGAAAAATGTTTAAAAGAAAAATGGAATGAGTTACGAAAAATTAAGAATTGTCTTCCATCAGTTCTTTCATCTTTTCCCGCGTATGATCTGCGCTTGGTCTGTCTTTAAATCCCTGTGACACAACCTGTCCATTTTTGTCTATCAATAAATATTGCGGTATGCCGTCAATGTTCAGTTGGGATCTTAGTAAATTACTTTTATCCGCATCCATAAAATAATGAATTCCAGAAAGCTGGTATTTCTCCCGGGCGCTTTTAAAAGCCTCTTCCTCAGAATCCACACAGACATAAACAAAAACCACCTCTTCAAACTCTTTCTGTAGCCTTTTGCTGTAAGGAAACTCCTCATAACACGGTTTGCACCAGGTGGCCCATACATCCACATAAATCACCTGGCCTTTGTGCGCATCGATTATGCCGCTTAGTAAATCGCTTTTACGCATTTCTTTTTGTTGAATGTCCTCAACCACCTGCTCATATTTTTCTGTTATTGGTTCGATTAAAAACCTGTGTGTGATGTTCTTTTCTATAAACGTTTTGTATCGCTCATAAAATCCGGCATTCAATTGAGCGAGTTGAATATACACCCAAAAGGAAAGCTCTATTTCCCTGAGAAGCGGGTCATCTGACCGCCCACCGATACTGTACAAAGTGATGGAATCCTTTGCATGCTGAGGAGTGTCATCATCAAATACTGTTTTAGCACTTTGAATATCCCGGAAAAGCCTGAAATCAGCCATGGCAGATATTATAGAAGTGGCCAGTAAAGCATTTTTATCCAACGGCGCTACGTCATTTAAGTAGTCATAATAGGCCAAAGGCACATTCCACTCGCTTTCTGTCATGACCAATGCTTTTCGGTGCGATTCAGGATAAAAGGTCAAATCTGAAAAATATTCTTTTTTTAAATATAGCTCAGCCCAATCTCTTACGTCCGCCACAGGGTTATGGTCTGCTATAAATTTTTCGTAAATTTCCTGTCTTTCATTATGTAGAGAATCAGCAAATATTTTAAACTCCTGTTGCTCGTACTTTACTACGGCAACCTCTTTTCTTTTGTCATTCTTATTAACATCACGCTGATCGTAGGCCAGTAAGAACTTTGTCAGTTGCTCATTAAATGTGGCCCTGTCTCCACTGTACTTTACATTTTGAAGCAAATCTTTATCGTTCTCCAGGGCCCCGTCAAATTCCACATGGAGACTGTCTCCGGGTTTTACCCCGATCCGTAATAATGTCTGATAGGAAATATAGGCATCAGTAGGCACATAGGATGCAAATTCAAATCGAAAACCCCCAGAACTATCCGTTTTTGATTCCAAAATTTTTTGAGAAAACCCGGGTCTGTTTATGATTAGCTTTACCTCATCATCAACAGGTTGAGGGCGACTTATTTTTCCCGATATTACAATGCTTTCAGGCGAATCCGGGGTTTCACTTTGCTCTTTTTCTATCGAACAACCATGCATCGAAAGGAGGATGATGGCTAAGAAAAGGAATAGAATAGCTCTTTCGCTGCTTTTTCCGTCTATTTGCCGGACTGTTCCTGCGTTCCTGTTTCGCCGCGTGGGTTTGATCATTTATTATGGCCAATAATTTAAGATACTGTATTAAAAATGAAAAATAGCTTATTATCCCGGTTTTAACGGACTTCTTTTATAAATATTTTTTTTAAATTGCTTATGAGGCTGCATCAAAAGTTGTAGAGTCACTTATACGCCCCTTTAATTTTAACTTTTGTAGGGTGTAGGCTTTTTTATCTCCCGGGTCAAAGGCCTTTTGAGGCACCCCCTTTTTGCACCTTATTCTGCTGTTGTCCTTTACTTTGGGCAGGAGTTTACATTAAACTGATTGCTATCAATGAGCTCCGGTCATACCAACCCGGGCGTCCTATGATACTCGCCGAAACCGGAGGCGTGGAACCCAATCACTCCGGTCCTATCCGGTATTATAAAAAGGACACTACAGGCCTGATGCTACACGATGTGCTCTTTGCCCCGTTTTTTGCCGGATCTGCCGGTGCCGGGATGATCTGGCACTGGGTACCGTATGTCCATGCCAACAACCTGTGGTTTCATTACGGCCGGTTTGCCCATGCTATCGAAGGCATTGATCCGATAAAAGAACATTTTGTACCTGAATTCAGCGAAACAGACCGGCTAAGGATCTATACGTTGAAAGGTGCTTCTACCACACTCTTGTGGCTGCGCGACAAGGACAACAACTGGAAGACCGAACTGGAGGGCGAAGTTGCGCCCGGCCCGGTTGAATTATCTGAG
>JAOUKJ010000121.1 GCA_029882675.1 Cyclobacteriaceae bacterium | reverse complement strand
GCCAATCATATCCATATTGATCATATAATTGACTGTATTCAGGTCTATTAATGGATTTTTACAAAAATAATTGGATCCCCATAGGCCTTTTTCTTCCCCGGTAAAAGCGATAAACAGGTAGTTATTATTTTTATTTTTCCCTTTCAACATTTGTGCTATTTGCATCAGGGCTGCCGTGCCACTGGCGTTATCATCTGCTCCATTATGCACAGCCTCACCTTCCCTGAAGAGGGAGTTGACACCTCCATAACCCAGGTGGTCGAAGTGAGCGCCAATAACTACAGTCATTTTGGCTCCGTTATCCAAAAAACCAACGACATTCCGTACCGTTAGTGCGCTGTCACTAGCCTCTCCCAGTTTGGCCATTTCATGCGGATTCTTAGCGGGGATAACATAAAATTCCTGAAAATAGTCTCCTCCCCGGTGCGGTTTCAGGCCTTCCTCAACAAACCTCGCTTTCAGGTATTTCCCGGCCTTGTAGGCTCCTTCAGTCCCGGCTTCCCTCCCTTCCAACTCATCAGAGGCCAGATATGCTATGTCTTTTTTTAGTTGTTCTATGTTTTGTGAGTACCCTGAGACACTCACGAGCAAAAGTGCAAATACAATAGCTCTGAAAATCAGATAACCCATAGCAGAAGTGTTTTAATAAAACATACTTATATCAGTGGTAAGGTAAAACAAATGATGCATTATTAAAAATAGAATCCTGGAATTGGGCTATTGATTATTATATGTCTCTATTATCCCCCCGCTCAAACGCAACAGTCCCACATGCGAATCAATCAGGTTATACAATGAAGAAAGGTATTGAAGTGCGGCTGATAAGTGGTTATTTTGCACGATACGGTAATCGAAGGAATTGATGGTTCCATTTCTGAATTTCTCATCAGCTATACTCAGGTTATTACCTGCCACTTCCACTTTTCGCTCATTGATGGAATAGATCTGCTTGCGGATGTTGTACTCATCGAGTGTCCCGGCCAGATCCCGGTAAAGGGACAACTGCATTCTGTCAACACTCAGGCTGGCTATATCTTCCTGCACCACCGCATTCTGAATGGCCCGGTTAATGCGGCCACCGTTGAATAAGGTGAACGAAACAGTAAAATTCGCAAAGTAATTACCCGTTATGGCCGAAAGTGGGTCGGATGGCCCAGGCCTTGAGGTTCCGTCTGCATTGGGGAAGGAGGCATTGCTCAGATCGACCCGACTCAGGGAGTTGGAATACCCCGCCCCGAGGCTCACGATGGGCAGACGGTTCGCCCGTTGCATTTCAGTTTCATAGCGACGTATCGACTGTGAAATATATAATTTTTGCACATCCACATTTTTAGTGGTCATTTTAGCATAGAGATCCTGAAGCTGGTAATCTTCTATATCAACCGTAAGATCATCGGTGATGTCCCACTTCTTCTGGGGATCAGGTTCTCCCAGCAAAACATTGAGGCTACGCATTGCATTCCTGTAGTTAAGTTGCTGATTGATGAAATTTGTTGAATCATTCAGGTAATTGGTCTCCTCCAGCAACATATCACTGCTGACGGCGCTACCTACTTCGGCCTTTATTTTCACATATTCAAATTTATCACGCGACAAAGCCAGTTGTCTTTTCAGCGTCTCCAATCGCTCCCTTTCAAGCGCACAGCGGTAATAGCCCAGTATCACCCCTTGTATAGTGTTAGCTATAACCACAGATGCGTTGCCATGTGATTCAGCCTGTAATTCATCCAGTCGTTGTTTGGAAATATTTACTCTAAAACCATTAAAAACTGTCCAGTTGAGTCGTATTGACGGGCTGATACTGTTGTTCAGTATCTTGTCCTGCAACTGAAACGGACTGGCCGTCTTGATGTTGTTGGTCAGGCTGTTATTTTGCCCCAACCCCAGATCGATAGAAGGGTAACGGCCCGCCTCACCCCATGCGTTATTATTGGTGGCAATATCAATCCGCTTATTCTCTATCTGTATATCGTAATTTTGCTGCAAGCTGAGTTGAATGGCCTCAGTCAAGCCCAGGGAATCCTGACCAAATCCCTGCATTGACAAAAAGATAAGGAGTGTAATTGAATATAAATAACGCATCTAGTTGCTGTTTATCGCGGCTATTGGCTGCGGTTCGTCAAATTTTTCATGCTTGTGTAAATCGATTGTCACCCTTTCCACTTCTTCAGGAGTTGGTTTGGGTCCTCCGTCCCAAAGCCATTTTGCATAACGCCTCACATCGTTAAAAACAAGTATAAAAACCGGAAAGAAAAGTAGGATAAAGAATGTCCCTATCAGCACACCATAAGCTACAGAGATGGCCATTGGGATGAGGAACTGGGCCTGGAAACTCTTTTCGATGATCAATGGGAACAAACCTACCACCGTTGTAATGGAGGTAAGCATGATGGCCCTGAACCTCGCCATGCCCGCCTGATATGCGGCTTCATAAACGGTAAGGCCTTCCTTTACCAAAGAATTGAACTTCGCCAAAAACACAACGGCATCATTGATTATCACCCCTGACAGGGCGATCATGCCCCAGGAACTCAGCAACGATACCGGATGCTCATGGATACCATGCCCTATACTCGCGCCAATCCAACCCAGGGGTATCATCATAATGATCAAAATGGCCTGATAAAAAGACCTGAAATTGATCATAATAATAATAAACATGATGAAAAAGGCTCCTCCAAAAAACAGGGATATTTCCTTTTGGGCGCGAGCACTTTCACGTGCCTGTCCACCATAGTCTACCTTTACGGAAGGGTACGTGACCAGCATTGCCGGAACAATATTTTCCCGGATATCTTTAAGTATGGGAGGTACTTCATCAAAGGGATCAACCAGTTCCGCTTCAACCGTCACGGCCCTTTTCGCATCGTAATGAGCTATACTGGACACCCCGCGTTCGATTTCGTATGAAGCCAGCTGGCTCAGTGGATACTCTCCTCCTGACACCGTTTTCACCTTCATATTCTCAATTTGGCCCATATTTATCCGGTCTTTTTTCGGGTATCGCACCCAGACCCTAACTTCATCAATACCTTTTTGAAGCCTTTGCACTTCCTCCCCAAAAAATCCCTGTCGTATTTGTCTCGTGATATCATTATGTGTGAGTCCCATGGCATATGCATTGGGTTTCAGCTCAAACAACATCTCCCGCCGGCCTATCTTTACATTATCCTCGATATCTTTCAGGGCATCAATTTTTGCTAATTCTTCCTTCAAAAATTTCATAGCCCCCTGTAGTTCATCATAATTATTGCCCAGCAAACGCACGGAAACCGGTTTACCAAAACGATTCTGCCCACCAATGATCAATCGTTCGGCTTCAGGCACCTCACCCACCTTGGCCCTTATTTTATTTATCAGGTCATAGCTGTTAATTCCTGTACCATCTAACTCACGGTAAAACACCTGTACCCCACCGGCATGACCACCCTGTTCACCGTTTGGCCCCTGATTAAACCCTACACTACTAAACGTAAACTTGATGAAATCAACCGTATCCTGAAGTTGCTCTTTAAACTCATCATTGACTTCCCATACGATGTCTTCAAAACGCTCTACATATTTTTCAGTTTTAGTTTCTGTAACTCCGGGTTTAAACGCAATATCAATCTGAAAATTGGGAAAAGGAACTTGCGGAAAGAATGTTGCCTTGATAAAACCTCCTCCAAACAGGCCTGCCATAAGTGGAAACAATGCAATAATAAAGCAAACGGAAATCACTTTATAACGCATGGTCAACTTTAACATACGTCCATATATCTTATATCGCATAAAATCCACGCCCCCATTGAGCACCTTTCTGATCTTATAACTACGCGTACCCTCCTGCCGGGCCGAAAGGACTTTTCGACTTGATAAGTGTGCAGGTAGCACAAAAAAGGCCTCAACCAGTGAAAAAGCCAGCGAGGCTACCACCACAAAGGCCATGTCTTTTAGAAACTCAAAACCTCCCGTCAAAATAAAAAGGGGACTAAAAGCAACAATCGTTGTACTTACAGAAGTAAATACTGCAGGCACTACTTCCATCGTTCCCTCAATGGCTGCTTTTACCGGGTTTTTTGTTCGTTCAAAATGCGTGTATATATTTTCAGCGATAACAATACCATCATCCACCAGAATCCCAATAACCAGGATCATACCAAAGAGGGAAATCATATTGATCGTCAGACCAAAAAAACTTCCCACAATAAACATCCCTAAAAAAGATGAGGGAATTCCCCAGGCCACCCAAAAAGAAAGTCTTAAACTCAGGAACAGGCCCAATGAAACCAACACAAGTGCTAAACCGACCAATCCATTGGTTGTCAACATGTCCAGCCGCTGCTTCAGGGTATCCATAAAATTAAACGCCAGTTCAAGCTGAATGCCATTATAGCGCGTATTGTATTCCTGTACGTAGTTTTCCACGAAGGTGGCAATTTCCTGCAGATCCTCTTCCTCCAACTTATCTACCCGGATAAAAGCGGCCTGTTCACCATTGAGGCGCCATTTACTGGGTGCCTCTGTGAACTGTTCCCGGATGGTCGCCACGTCGCGAAGAAGTAAATTGCTCCCGTCCGGGTTGGAGCGGATCACAATTTCTCCAATGAGATCGGCATCTTTTTCCTTGGCCTTTGAGCGGATTAATATCTCTTCTGTAGTGGACTTTATGGCACCTGCGGAAATGTCTCTGTTATTCATTCTAACAGCCGCAGCCACCTGATCAAAAGTAAGGTTATACTGTCGTAATACGTTTTCTTCTAACTCAATGGATATTTCCAGCGGGTTGAATCCAACCAATGATACTTGTGAAATCACCCCGGAGGCCAGCATATCATCCCGAACATCTTCCCCGTATTTTTTCAACGTATTTAATTCAACATTATCGCCACGCAAACCTAACCACATCGCTGTGGTTTGGGGCTTCATTTTTGTAATGATGGGCTTTTCTGCACTGACCGGAAAACCATTTATTCCATCAACTGCATTCTTGACTTCCGTATATATCTCATCAATATCGTACGTCTCCAGTATCTTCACGGAAATACGGGCTGAGTTTTCCGATGAGTTGGAAGTGATTTCATCAACACCGGGAATATTATCAATAGCCTCTTCTACCTTTTGGGTAACCCCTTCTTCCATTTCCTCGGGAGAGGCACCCGGATAAACCACCTGTATGGAGATTGTATTTGACTTTCTTAAAGGAAAAAAAGACTTGTTTGTATTCAAAAAGGCTATAATACCGCCTATAAGCGTAACCGCAATAATTATATTTGCCAGGATATGATTCCTGACAAATAGTTCAACAATACTTCTGATCGCTGAAATCATAATTAGTTATTTACCAGTTTAGTTTCTGATTTCTTCTCTTCCATGTCAATGTCTTTTTCATCCTGCTCAATCTTATGTACCACCATCCCATTAAAAGCATTGACCAGCGGTTCAATCACCAGCTCTGCACCTTCCTCCAGCCCACTGAACACAACGGTCTCTTCATTGATTTTATGTATCTTTATTTCATGTAGTTTCAGCAAAGTGTCCTGAACAGTATAAACTTGATCTCCACCCATGATAACATTGCGGGGGACGATCATGCTGTTGGGTATGATGCGTGAAGGCATCACGGCCCTTAAAAACTGGCCATCGAACAACGGACGGTCATCCGGGTCAATGGACACAAATACGTTAATAGACTGGGTATTTTGATTTACATACTCCCCAATGCGCGTAACTTTACCCTTCCAGTGTTGTCCATTTTCAGCATAAAGATCCGTTTCCGTGCCTTCCGATATCCATCCTATTTCACTGGCTTCTACATCCAGTTTCAACTCCAGTCTGTCCGACTGAATAAGACGGCCTATGTTGTTCCCCGGATTGACATATGATCCTGAATGGATATTGACACTATATATTGCTCCGCTAAAAGGGGCATAAAACCGATGTTTTTTCAATCTGGCCTCAGCACTTTTTATATTATAAAAGCTTGAAAATATGTTTTTTGTGGCCAAAAAGGTCTTCTCCTTTTGTGATTTATACGCTGGTAATTCAGGTAATACCTCATCCATCCGAACAGCATTAAAATAATCATTCCAGTCCGAATAACTATCACTAAAGTCAATTTTCATATCAGGCAAAATGGATGCCAGTTCCCGCAGAAAATTACTTTTTTGTGCCTGTAAATTCAATCGGGGTTCCTCATCATCCACACGGAATAACAGGGCTCCCTTCCTGAACCGCTGCCCTTCTTTCAATGGGACAGCCCCTTTAAACATCCGCCCTGAAACCTCAGAGATCAAGTCCAGTGTTTGGGCAGTCTTCACCCTGCCAAAAGCGGTAATCTCCGTTTTAACATTGGTATAATTAACAGGAGCCGTTTTTACATACTTGTTCACCGTCTTTTCAGGTTTTCGTTTAGGGGGCTCTTTCATCGATGACAATACACCTGACCCATAAACCGACAAAGCTATTAACCCCAAACCGGTCAGAACAATAGCCACTTTACGAAGTTCCATATATGTTTTTATTTATTGCTTTAGGTATATGATACAATTAACCAATATAATTAGTTACTGTATCCATTATCTTTAGTTATGTTTTTTTGTCTCAACGGAAAAAATACCATATGAACACTGGTATTTTAGTGACCAGCTTTTTACCAAAGTGTAAAATTAGCAAGATATCAGGACTATTGTATCATTGAGGAAAAAAAACCCGGGGCAAACGCAATTAATCGTAGCAGCCTCAACCGTCCTGAATTCCCCCGGCCTTTCTTTTTTCCTTTTTTGCCTTTTTTCTTACCCCTCTTTCCAAATTTCTTTTTCGTCTTCCGGTAACCTTTCCCCGCCCAATGGTATATACTTTCCGGTATAGGTTTAAATAAGCTTTACCTAAATGATGAATAGAAAATCTGCATGAGGAAAATATCAAAGAACTTCATTAGCCCAATATTGCTGACTGTTTTAGCAGTTGTTTTTATGGGGTGTCCTTCCCGGGATGTTGAACCTGAGCTCACACGAACTCAATTATTAACTTCCTCAACCTGGACCTTCAACTCCGTCATCGTAACAGGCACCGAAGCAAACTATATCGCTGAACTGCTGGTAATGTCCCTCTATGACGATACAACCTTTACTTTTTATGAAGATGGGACTTCATTACGTATTTCAGAGGATCAATCCATTGCAGGTTTATGGATTATGAGTAACCATGAGACAAAAATAATATATTCTGAAGAAGGAGCTTCGTTACTTAACTGGAATATTATCGAATTGACTAATGACTTGCTAAAGGTATCCTATGTCGATGCAACAACGGGTGGCATAATTACGCTTACATTTAATGGTTAGCACGTTATGGTGAAAAACATCAATCACCTGCCAATTCTTACAAATACCCGACCTTTGTGTTCCGAAAAATAATGGTTCCTTTACCTATCACCTACCTGACAATAATTCCAATGATCAATTCATCATTTTGACTGATCACCGTCGCACGTCAATAATCTTCACCGGGCAGTTATCGGCGGCCAGCTTGTTCTTGTCATAGTCCCAGTCGGGCAGTTCTTTGATGAAGTACTTTCCTTTCTGCACACTCTTTTTCAGGTAGCTCTTACCGTCTTTTTTAGACATCACCCAATGGTCGGGGGCTGCCTCCACACAAGCATTACAGCCAATGCATTTATGCCTCAACTGAATGACTTTCACACCCGGTCGATGATTTTATAGAGGTTGTCAGAAGGCCTGATCTTGATATTGATGGGCATGGAAAACACCTCTCCCCGTTTCACCGTTTGCGTTTCCTCAAGATTATCCCGGCGGAGTTCCTTTACTTTAGTCTGAAAGATTCCGTGACTTGGCCCGGTGATCAGCACCTCATCCCCAACTTGTAGCTCGCCTACATCGAGTTTAAACTCCCCAACGCCTATTTTTTGAAAATATTTAACTCCTTTTCCCAGGTATACTTTTTCTTTGGTCGATTTGGAGCCTTCCTTATCGGTCCATTCCCCCATTTTTTTACCCAGATAGTAGCCTCCCCAGAAGCCCCGGTTATATACTGTAGACAATCTTTCCTCCCATCGCTGTACCATTTCCGGTGTAAATGGTCCCCCTTCATACCAGGCATCCACAGCCTCGCGGTAGCATTTAGTCACTTCATAAACATATTCAGGCCCTTTTCCGCGGCCTTCTATTTTCAGAACCTTTACCCCTGCATCCATGATCTTATCAACAAAACCAATGGTGCACAGGTCTTTGGGGCTCATAATATATTCGTTTTCTATTTTCAGCTCATGGCCGTCCTCATCGGTCACCGTATATGATCTGCGGCAGTTTTGCTTACAGGCCCCTCTGTTTGCCGATGAGTTTAGGGTATGCAGGCTCAGGTAACATTTACCGGACACAGCCATGCACAAGGCCCCATGGACGAAGGTTTCAATCCGAACCAGGTTGCCCGAAGGCGCCTTGATCTGCTGTTTCTCCACCTGCTGACATATATGCTCCACCTGCTGGAGGGTCAGTTCCCGCGAAAGCACCATCACTTCCGAGAACTGCGCATAAAATTTTACCGATTCCACATTGGTAATATTCACCTGGGTGGATATATGCACGGGTAGGCCGATGGAATTGGCATAGTTAATGGCCGCATGATCCATCGCTATGACCGCATCTATGCCCGATTCTTTGGCCACGTCAGCAATGTTTTGCATAAGTTTTAAATCATGATCATAAAGGATAGTGTTCATGGTCAGGTAGCTTCTCATGCCTTCTTCCTTGCATACCTGGGCTATTTCCCGCAGGTCTTCCAGTGTGAAGTTTATCGATGACCTGGCCCGCATGTTCAGCTGCTCAATACCGAAATATACGGCATCTGCCCCCGCCTGTGCTGCCGCCCGTAATGATTCCCATGATCCTACCGGCGCCAATACTGTTATTTGTTCCTTATTGTTCATTCTGCAAAATTAACATAAAATATGTGGGTAGTAAATGATAATTTATATCTTTAGAAAATCAACGTCAAATATATACAATGGACATGCATAACACACCCATGCTGAAAGAAGGTACTTTCAGTGGTAAAACGGTATTGCTCACCGGTGGGGGCACGGGGCTTGGAAAAGCCATGGGAGCCTATCTCTCCGCATTGGGTGCCAACCTGATTATCACTGGGCGACGCAGTGAAAAACTGGAAAAAACAGCCACTGAGATCAGCCAGAAAACAGGTCATCCTGTCCTCCCCGTGCCCGGTGACGTACGTAACATTGAAGATGCAGAAAATTGCCTGGCTGAAGGCGTGAAAAAATTCGGGCAGGTGGATATTCTCATCAACAACGCTGCCGGTAATTTCATTTCCCCTACCGAAAGGCTATCACACCGCGCTTTT
>JAOUKJ010000685.1 GCA_029882675.1 Cyclobacteriaceae bacterium | reverse complement strand
CCTCTTCCGAATCACCTGTAGCAATACTGATTACTTTCCAGTCTTTCTTTGCGATGTCTGCCCGCTGAACCATTACCGGAGAAGTGTTGTCTGTATCCGGGTCATAGGCTACGGCCTTTAGGATAATGGGGACATCAACAGGGAAGGGGCCGGTATAGGGCTTGGAAGAGGTGTCTGGTGTTGTGCCATCGGTAGTATAGTAAACCTCTACACGGGTATCAGGAACATCCAGGGTGACCTGCCCGGCTACGTTGCGGCTATATGTGGGTGCCACGAGTACTCTCGGAGCGTGAAATAGCTGGAGGTTGGTAATAACAGGACAGGCTCTGGATTGCAGCACATTGAAACGAATGGCAGAGGCCTCAATGTCGGGCAACCGCAGTATCCGTTTATAACCAATGGTAGTCTGTGTGTCGACAGTGGCCCATTCACCCTCAATGAAAGCTTCCAGGCTAAAAACTTCCACACGTTGGCCAAGAGAAATATTTTCTTGTATCAGGAAGCGGTTGAAGGTGGTGGAGCTGTCAAATTCAATAGTTACGGAGGCCTTTGTCACCTCATCGTCTGTACTCCAATAGGTGGTTTTATCTCCGTCCAGCAGGTTTTCGGGGCCATAGTTGTCATCATTACCACGGATATTTGTGGCCGTGACTGTCATGCCTTTGGCCAGATCAAGGGCAAAGTCGGCATTCAGTGTATTTGCCATTTCCATAATCCGAGCCGAGTCATTGGGGTGTATCAGACCCCGTTTATCTACTGGGAAATTGAGTAATAGCAGGCTGTTCCTCCCAACGCTATTGTAGTAAATATCCAGCATTTGTGGCAGTGATTTTACCTTATGGTCTTCATATTCATGATAGTACCAGCCCGGACGGATAGATACATCCACTTCAGCGGGTATCCAGGCGGTACCGTCCGCATGGCCTGAGCGGAGTTCTTTGTAATTGGGATAGCCCGGAAAGACATCTTCTTTACGCAGCAGTGACCAGTTGGTTTCATTGGCCCAACCTTCTTCATTGCCCACCCACCGGCAACCCGGGCCACCGTCACTGAAGATGACCACGTCTTTTTGCATAGACCATGCCAGGTTGAATGAGGAGTCCCAGTCGTAATAGGTAGCCCGGTCTATCTTTCGGTTTTCATTGGCTCCGCCGTAGTAGCCGGTGCCCCCGTTGGCCCCGTCAATCCAGAATTCAAAGACGTCACCGTAGTTGGTCATGATCTCCTGCATCTGCTTTCGGAAGTATTCTATATATTCAGGTCGACCATAATCGGCATGGTTGCGATCCCAGGGAGAGAGGTACAGTCCCATTTTCAGGCCGTATTCTTTGCAAGCTGCTGCGAGGTCTTTTATCACATCCCCTTCACCATTCTTCCAGGGAGAATTTTTTACAGAATGCGCTGTATAGGCTGAAGGCCAAAGGCAAAAACCATCGTGGTGCTTGGCCGTGAGGATGATACCCTTCATGCCGGCGGCCTTTGCAATGGAGGCCCATTGACGGGGATCTAAATTGGAAGGATTGAATTTTTGCGGGCTTTCACCACCCAGTCCCCACTCCATATTGGTAAAGGTATTCATGTTGAAGTGAATAAACATATTCATTTCCATCTCCTGCCAGCTTACCTGGGCTATTGAGGGTAGAGGGCCATGGGGGGCGATTTTTGGAGTGTTTTTGCAGGAAATGAATATTAAAATAAGTAAAATATATAGAAAATTGATTTTCATTGTAAATTAAGATTAATGTATTGTGTATGAATTCCGGTATTACTTTTGTAACCTTATATCGCTGTATATTTATTACAATCAAATTTACTGACTTGTGGCAATTTGTTGAAATGTACAAAATATTTCTCAAACAAATTTTCAGATGTGACCAGGATAGCCCGAAGAATTTTTTTTCATAAATTAGCTTATTCGAAAGTTGTTAATTACACATAGTTTTTGATAAATTGTGGAAATATGAGTAATAATTCTCTCGAAAATCAAAGTTGAAACCGTATTTATAAATATTTTTAGTGCTAAAAAGAATAGATATGTTTTTAAAATTAATAAATATATTTATAAATATAAAATAAAATATTAATTTAGTACAATTAAAATTAATATGGAATTGTATGATGTGTATCATAATTAAGGTTGTTCAATTCGTTTAAGTATTCCTATAATTAATTTTGGGTTGATGTAATTGTTTTAATAAAAAAATAAGATAAAAAGGTAATGATCCGTATTGTTGTTGCAGATGATCATAAAATAGTTCGGGAGGCACTTATGTCATTGCTGGAGGATGTGCCGGGCTTTAAGGTGGTCGGAGATGCGTGTGATGGAGAG
>JAOUKJ010000684.1 GCA_029882675.1 Cyclobacteriaceae bacterium | reverse complement strand
GTCCATACACACATAATGCCTGCCAAAAGACAATAAAAATCAAACCCAGGTTTCTTAACATAACAATTATTTGAGGATAAGCACCGGCTTGTTGGAAATTACAGACAATTTTTTAGCTACACTTTTATGCATCAGAGCCTCCACAAATCCTCTTTCACGAGAATATATGGCCAGTAAATCACCTTCCACTTCTTCCATATAATCCAATAATGCATGACTCAAATCGCTTTTGTATGACCGGCTCTCAAATTCTATTTTCCTATACTGCACAAAGCTTTCCAACTCCGTGAAAAAATTTCTTATTTCAATCTCTTCCAGCTTGTTATGCCCTTGTGTAAAATGCACCACGTTGATCCTCGCGTCAAACATAGTAGCATATGCGATTACATCCTGAATTTTTATTTTATCTTCTTCATAAAAATCACTTGCATAGACCATCTTTTTAAATCCGCTGTAAGCTGTAGATTCCGGGACACTGAGTACAGGTACTGTTGATTTTTTTATAACATTTGAGGTATTGCTCCCCATCCATTTTTTTCCTTTGGCACCAAGGCCTGTCGTTCCCATCACGATCAACTGGTGCCCTTCTGCAGCCTTTTGGGCAATGCCATGACCAAGCTCTCCCAGCTCCACAGAGGCATGACATCCTGCCAAACCATGACGTTTCCCTTCTTTCATGATTACATTTGCGATATTTTCAAGTCTGCTTGTTGCCAACCCCAATAACTCCTTGAATGATTTTGAGATTTTCTCTTCACTGACTATTTCATTAAATTCTTCTTCCGTGAAAAAATGAAATATATTCAGGACAGACCCACTCTTCTCTGCAATTCGCGTGGCATACTCCAGTGCATTTAATGACGCTGGTGAAAAATCAACCGGGCATAATATTTTACTCATGGTCTTTACTTATTGCTTTCAAAGATAGTTTGTCGGGAATTTATATACCATTAATCTATTGCATTTTATTTGCCTTTATTACTGATATACGGATTTCCCTTTAAAATAAACCGCCAGGGGAGCTGCGCATCATCACCTGCGTAATCAACTCCTACCCGCGTGGTTTGCCCGAACTCAGTGACTGATGGGGATATCCCCCATTCCTCTATCCATACTTTTTCTCCACTGAGATCCAGTCCGTTGTCTTCCTTACCAATACCCAATGCGATGGATAATTTTCCGGGTCCCGAAGTAAGTTGTGGCGTAAGCCTGCGGGCGTTACGCCGCCTCACCATGTATTCAACACCTTGTACTGGCTCCACTGCCCGTATTAAGACAGCTTCTGCCACTCCATTGACATTTGTCACTACATTAAACAGGTGATACATTCCATAACATAAATAAACATAACTGGTTCCCCCCCGCTCAAAGAGTGTACTTGTTCTCTTAGTACGCCGCCCATTATAAGCGTGGCATGCCTTCTCTTTTTCAGAGTAAGCCTCTGTTTCCACAATCATACCGCCTGAAATTACGCCATCACTTTTACAAAAAAGCACTTTCCCAAGAAGGTCCTGTGCTACCTGGCAAACATCGGCATTCAAATAAAATGACTGTTCAAGTTTCAACCTTTTCTTTTTATCTGTTAGTTTTGACCATAAAATAAACAAAATTGATATAATTATGAAAAACAAAGTACGATTAGCTTTCATTATTTTCGTTGGATTACTGGCGAACAGCGCATTGCTTGCTCAAATAAGCCAGCCCATAGCCAGCCCTCCGGGCTCGGTAACTTCCACTGTAGGCCTCACCGAAATACAAATCGATTATTTTCGTCCAAAAATGAAGGGCCGGAAAATATTTGGAGAAGGAGAAGGATACTTGTTGCCCTACGGTGTAATGTGGAGAACCGGTGCCAATTCCGGTTCAAAAATCACCTTAGCGACGATGTGACCATTGAAGGCCAAAGTATCCCGGCAGGTGAATATTTATTCTTTTCAATTCCAGGTGCGACACAATGGGAGGTTATGCTATACAATGACATCAGCATTGGGGGCAATACCGCCAATTATGACAAATCAAAAGAACAGGCGCGGTTTACCGTAGCCCCTCAAAAACTTACGGAAACAGTAGAAACACTGACTTTCAATATTGCAGATATCAGTGACGACAATACCACTGCGGCTATTCAAATCGCCTGGGAAAACACTTCTGTAAAACTGGGACTAAAAGTAGATTTTGACAGCAAGGTGATGGCACAGATCGAAAAAAGTACTCAGGTTAGCCCCGGCACTTATCGTGATGCGGCCAATTATTATTTCAACTCCGACCGGGACATCAATCAGGCGGTAGAATGGATGGAGACTTTTTTAAACTCTTCACCCGACCAGCAATTCT
>JAOUKJ010000683.1 GCA_029882675.1 Cyclobacteriaceae bacterium | reverse complement strand
CCAAAGGGGTAACCTTTCATGCCGATTTTATCGGTGAACACCGGGGGTTCTCATATGGGGTATATGATACGGACAACATGATTGTTTATCCCAGGGCTGAATTTACCGCAGACCGAACCATCAGTCTTTTTCAAAAGCCCTTAAATTTCTATGTCTCAGTTGGCAACAAGCAGGATGTACGCCTCTATGAGGGGCTGGCACTGTACAATCTGGATGCCCAGGGCTGGGACATCCACGCCCAATGGGCCAAATTCAGGATCACTTACCACCAGTTGTCCGACCTCCACCGGTGGATAGGGCTTAACATCGGCGACTCCTACGATTTGCTGATGTCGCTCGAAGGCCTCAACATTACCGACACCTGGAAGACAGACATAAAAGCAGGCAGCTATATCTACGATTCAAGCCCCTCTCTGACGGAACCCACCGGCATAAAGGTTTCCGCAAGCATCTATGGCGGCCACACCAGGTTCTACCTGCAAAGTGCCCTCCGGTTTAATCCCGATACTTCTTTTCAAAACAAGACAGCTTTTGTTGTTGGCGCCACCAGATCCTTGGAGCAATCGCGATGGTCTGTCGATGGACGGGCAGAATTCAGGTACTATGGGAGCTATTTCAACCGGGGTTATAAAAACAGCGTATCTTACCGTGACTATAACAAAGGAACATACCGGAATACTATTGGCCGTAGCCTATACCCGCTTTCGCTTTATGACCGACCCTTCAGCCAGTGGGCCGTCTTCACGGAATATACTGCCATGGACGTTAAAGGACTTACTATCAATGGTCATGGGCGGTATTTCATGGTCAAAGACCTGTTTCTGGATCTTTCGGCAGATGCCAACCTGATAATGGCCTCCGGAGAAAAGGCCTTTCTGTATTTTTATTATACCCTTGCCGTTGGCTGGCAGCCGCTACCCGACAACTACTTTATGCTGGGTATAAGCAATAAAGGCATGAACCTGGATGTACATTATCCCACCCACTATTTTTACAAGCACCCCTTTTTTCACCTGACACTTAAACGGATGATTGATCATGGCAATTAATTGAGCCTGTTTTAGAATCGATGCATAGCTCAAATTAAGAAGCATTCGGATATACAGACAATTGATTTTCAGGAGACATTTCAAATTGCACATTATTAAGATGATTCCGGCAAGCACATATGTGAGCAGTTTTCATTTGTATAAAACGAAACAGTTTTACCCGATTTGCCGCGTTCCTGGCAGCCCCGCTATTTAATGATTAATGCCGACAAGCAAACCTGCTTTTTCAAGTTTCCTTCCGGCCGTAAAAATATCACTCGGAAAGACGCAATGACGCAAATTATGCACAGTTGAGCAGAACGTTCAATAGCATTTTTCCGAACATGACAAAGAGCTAATCCCAGGATTTTAACTGCTAATAGCCATTAATACACGAGAACTCAACTCTACAACACCGTTTTGAATCAATTTCCGGGGAATAAACTATAAAAGTTGTCTGGGTATTGGGGCACTACCATTCTCTGGTGTAATTTTAGGCATGGAACGTTGTTTTCCGGAACGCTAAACTTTATCATTGGGCAGTTGTATTCTAAAGTCTTGCCAATATTTTGCACTTTTTACAGAAACTGATTTTACGCCCCTTTTTTCTCGGGCACCACTAGTTTATAATAGTTAAAAAGTACTAAATTTGCGGGAATTTCTGATTAGCATGTATATAAAGCAACACACCATAAGTAAGACTGTGACGCTCTCCGGAGTAGGGCTTCACACCGGCGTAGATACTACCATGAAATTTCTGCCGGCTAAGCCCGATCATGGCATCAAATTTCAACGGGTGGATATTGAAGGTGAACCGACCGTTGACGCCGACGTGGATAATGTAGTTGACCTGTCACGGGGTACTACAATTGAGCAAAGCGGGGCAAGAGTGGCCACAGTAGAACATGTATTGGCTGCTTTGGTCGGGTTGGAAATTGACAACATTCTGATCCAACTGGACGGCCCGGAACCGCCAATCATGGATGGGAGCAGCAAGGCATTTGTCGAAGTACTTAAATTCGCAGGTTTAGAAGAGCAAAATGCGCCACGCAACTTTTTTGAGGTACAAGACAGTATTTTTTACCGCGATGCTGATCGTGACGTTGAAATTGCGGCCCTTCCCCTGGATGATTACCGGGTTACAGTAATGATCGATTATAATTCACCCGTATTGGGAAGTCAACACGCTTCGATTACAGATTTATCACAATTTGAAACAGAAATAGCAGCTTCCCGGACGTTTTGTTTTTTACATGAACTGGAAGAACTCCATAGAAACAACCTGATAAAAGGAGGTGACCTCAATAACG
>JAOUKJ010000682.1 GCA_029882675.1 Cyclobacteriaceae bacterium | reverse complement strand
TTTTTTCGTATCCCCGCGGCGGTGGCCGTATTTGAAAACTTGCCTACACTAGCGAATTTTCGGCAAATTTTCATCAACTATGGATACAAAGACAAAAAAGGAACGGCAATATGAATTGATAGGCCAATGGGAACAGAGCGGTTTGACCCAGCAAGAGTTTTGTGAGAATGAGGGAATAAGCCTGGCAGCCTTCGGATACTGGCGCACCAAATACCTGGCAGAGCAGCGATCAGAGGGTGGGCCATCCGATGGTTTTGTGCCCATGAAAGTATCACAAGGAGAACGACTTGAAGTATGTTACCCTAATGGCGTATCGATAAAGCTGCCTGCCAGTACATCACCTTCTCAGTTGCGTTCCCTGATCAGTCTTTACTAAGGGGATGTTTTCATTAAGTAATACCCACCAGTATTTTCTCTATACTGGCCCTACTGACATGCGAAAGAGTTTTGATGGGCTGGCAGGAGTAGTACAACAACATTTCAACCGCAACCCATTGAATGGAGAAGTGTTTGTTTTTATCAATAAACGTCGTGACCGCCTGAAATTACTTCACTGGGAACCGGGCGGGTTTACCCTGTACTACAAACGATTGGAAAAAGGGACACTGGAGATACCAGATATTCAAGGGGACACCTGCCATATCAGCTGGTCTACATTAATGCTGATGATAGAGGGCATTGGATTGGAAAGTGTAAAGAAACGTCCTCGTTTTGGTCAGTAATTATAAAATATTAATTAATATAATAGTTATTTAATAATTAATTATTCATTGTTTATTCGTATGTTTGGGCATGCAAATACAGTCGGAGGCGCAAGGAGAAGAGACGGTGATTATCACCAAAAAAGAGTGGGAGAAAGCCCTGGCCCAGGAGCGTGAGATTGCCTATCTAAAGCACGAGTTGGCCCAACTGAAAAGACTGTTGTACGGAAGTAAAAAAGAACGGTTTATCAACCCTGACCAGTCCCAGATGTCTCTTGACCTTGCAGGGGTAGAAGAGAAAACCCCGGCAGAAGAGACCCAGCAAATCAACTACGAGCGAAAGAAGAAGAAAGGCAAGGCCAAAAGATTATTGCTTCCACCTCATTTGCCACGTGAAGAAGAGATACTGGAACCCGAAGGGCTTCCGGATGGCGCTGAGCGAATAGGCGAAGATGTTACCGAAATACTGGAATACCGCCCCGGCAAAATACATGTAAGACGCATGGTACGTCCTGTTTATAAAACTGAAGAGAAAATCATCAGTGCCCCTCTGCCTACTTTACCCATACCGGGAGGTAATGCAGGACCTGGTTTGTTGGCCTATATTCTGATCAGTAAGTTCATTGACCACCTCCCTTTTTACCGGATTGTGCAAATGTTTAAGCGTGAGCAGGTAAAATTAGCCGAATCGACCGTCAATGGGTGGTATAAAACCACAGCGAAGTTGTTGATGCCTCTTTATGAAGCTTTGTTACGCAAGATTCATGATGCCAATTATATTTTGGCCGATGAGACACCTATTCCGGTATTAAGTTCCAGCAAGCCGGGTTCTACTCATAAGGGATATCACTGGGCCTACTTGTTGTCCAGGGAAAATATTATGCTTTTTTCCTACAGTCCGAGCCGGGGACAGCAGTGCCCCTCGGAGCTACTGTCCTCTTATCAGGGAGCCTTGCAGACTGATGGCTATGGCGTATATGACCAGTTTGATAGACCGGGCATTACATTGCTGGCCTGTATGGCCCATGCCCGCCGTAAGTTTGAGCAGGCCAAAGACAACGACAGGGAAAGGGCCAACCATGTGCTGGGGCAAATGCAGATGCTTTATGAAATAGAGCGCAGGGCAAAGGATGATGGAATGAGCAACGACCAGCGATACGAGTTACGCCAGAAAGAGGCTGTTCGGATCCTTGAAAAGCTGGAGGCCTACCTCAAGGACGCCTATACACAAGTATTGCCCAAGAGTGCCATTGCTAAGGCGATAGCCTATACTTTAAAACTCTGGCCCAGATTAATCAGGTACACAGAAAATGGAGAGTGGATGATTGACAACAATGCGGTTGAAAACAAGATACGTCCTATTGCACTTGGCAGAAAGAACTATATGTTTGCCGGCTCCCACGAAGCAGCGCAACATGCAGCCATGATGTACTCCTTCTTTGCCACCTGCAAGATGAATGACATTAACCCTTTTGATTGGCTCAAGGACACCCTTACACAGATCCCAGACTATAAGGTGAACCAACTCGAAGAACTGCTTCCTTTAAAAAAATAAAAAATCTCGCAAAATAGCCCATCAGGTTATTTACTGAAATACGGCCACCGCCGTAGCATTACCAATTTCCCGTACCTTAATTCATG
>JAOUKJ010000120.1 GCA_029882675.1 Cyclobacteriaceae bacterium | reverse complement strand
CAAAACAAACTCCACATCACTGGTATTGGTGAGGTGTACTTCCGCCACCTGGGTTTTTTCACCATACGTCACAGCAGTCACTTTTACTGATTCTTTGATCAGGGGAATGGTAAACTCCTCAGCACCTACCAGTGTATTTTTAAACCAAACGGCTGTACGACGGGCAAAAAGGGCTTCTTTTATGCTTTCCTCTGTTTTTTCTTTAGCAAACACCAGCGTTATGGGCCGGTGCCCTCCACCGGGTATATCAAACTGCCAGTCGATCAGATTGTGGATATCTGAGGTACCCAAGATGGTGAGGTTATGATCCAGGGCAAGCTGCAACGCCTCATCGGAGTACGTGTCGTCATTGGCTATTTCTATACCATGCAGGAGTTTACTTTTTATCAGCTCCTGATGAAGGTCTGTAAGGGTAGCCACAGCGTCAGGCCTTTGAGCCGTCCAGTTGGGGTGGTTCCAAAAAACAAAGGCACCCTGATCAGCGGCAGCCTGGTAGGCCCCTTTGGCGTCATCCACCAATAGCTTGTTGGCATCTGTAATAAATATGGCATTGCCGTGGCCGGGAGGCATCTGCCTGGTGATCTCCGAGCCCCTGATTACGATGAGTCCTGATTTTCCGGCAGCCCCTTTAGCTATTTCATGGGCCCTGTTGCGGTCGGGATGTGGAATGTCGTCGCGGTGGGGCTGGTACTCCAGGTGTTCTGTAAGACTGATGGCATCCATCCCGTCTTTATTGGCTTCCTGTACCCGAACCGTAGGCCAAACATCCCCATCGGAAAACACACTGTGAATATGCAGGTCGCACTTTAGTGTTTTATAGCCTGGTATATCCGGAAACACCACTTTTCTTTCGGCATCGGAAACCTGGGCTGAAATAAACAACGGGATTGAACAAATAAGTAAGGTGAAAAAGGCTCTCATGGCAGGTGTATTTTAATTAGACTCGTAAAATAGCATGAATGAATGAAAAAGCATAGCGGGAAGGTGAAAAAGGTAAAATGTGTCCTTGCCATGACATAAGGACGACAAGGCACTATCGAAAAAAAATACCCAAACACATGAATATTTAGTGTATTCGTGGCTTATTTTGTAACCTGACGAAGTAGATAGCTTCAAATGCTTAAATCATTCCGGATTGAGCCCAAACATTTAATTGAAAAACCATGAGTTACCTGATCAGAAATGCAAGAATTGTCAATGAGGGAAAAATTATTGAGGCCGATGTTCTTATCAAAGGGGAGCGCATAGAACAAATTGGCTCGTCATTGCCTGAAAATCCAGGAGCAAAGACCCTGGACATTAAGGGCAACCTGCTTATGCCCGGTGTAATAGACGACCAGGTTCACTTTCGTGAGCCCGGCCTTACCCACAAGGCCACCATTGCCAGCGAATCAAGGGCCGCCGTGGCTGGCGGTGTAACCTCCTTTATGGAAATGCCCAACACCGTCCCTAATGCCCTGACTCAGGAATTACTCGAGGAAAAATACAAGATAGCCCAAAGCACCTCATTAGCAAACTACTCCTTTTTTATGGGGGCCTCCAATGACAACATCGAAGAAGTACTCAAAACTGATCAGAGGAATGTTTGTGGGATTAAAATTTTTATGGGATCCAGTACGGGCAATATGCTTGTTGACAATGAAAAAACGCTGGAAGGTATATTTTCACGGACGCCCATGCTCGTGGCCACCCATTGTGAAGATGAGGCAACCATCCAAAAAAACACAGCGCTGTACAAGGAGAAATATGGTGAGGATCTGCCCATTAAATTCCACCCACTCATTCGATCGGAAGAGGCCTGCTACCTATCTTCTTCCATGGCTGTTTCGCTGGCCAGAAAGCACAATACGCGTTTGCATATTTTACATATAAGCACTGCTCGCGAGCTGGATCTTTTTGACAACAGCATACCACTGAAAGAAAAAAAAATAACCGCTGAGGCATGTATACACCACCTCTGGTTTGATGACCACGACTACGACCGAAAAGGCACATTGATCAAGTGGAATCCTGCGGTAAAAACCAGCAATGGCCGGGAAGCCCTTTTTCAGGCCGTACTAGACAACCGGATTGATGTAATTGCTACTGACCACGCCCCACACACGCAGGAAGAAAAAAACAACACCTACTTCAAAGCACCCAGCGGCGGGCCACTGATACAGCATAGCCTGCCCGCAATGATGGAATTTTACCACCGCAAAAAAATAAGTCTGGAAAAAATTGTGGAAAAAATGGCTCATCACCCGGCAACACTTTTTGGAATTAAAGAGCGGGGTTTTATAAGAGAAGGGTATTATGCGGATCTGGTGGTGGTTGATCCTGCCGCTGCCTGGACAGTAACAAAGGAAAATATTCTGGCAAAATGTGGCTGGAGCCCTTTTGAAGGGGAATTATTTAACGCGAAAGTTACGCATACGCTGGTTTCAGGACACCTGGCCTATTCATCCGGCAAACTCAATGAGGGCCAAATGGGCAGTCGACTCACTTTCCAGCGGAATTAAAATATTTTTCGTGTTTTTAATGGCATAACCGATCATCCCGTGCCCAGGTACGGTTACCTTGGCCTCAATATGATGATTAAACATTAATTAATATCTTGCATATATTTACATATATAATTTTACCATACACTTTTTATCATGAACTTTTATCCACTCTTTCTCGATGCGAAAGACGAATTTTTGGGTGTTGAAATATTTGATAAAGATTTTTATGATCTGATACTCAGGTATTTTTTCAACCTGCTTGTAGCTATCATCATTATCTATTTCAATTATTACAGGCACAATAAAAAATCGCACTACACATTCACCTTCTTCGTTTTCAACACCATCGTTTTTATGCTGTGCTATATCATGGCCAGCGTAAAACTGAGCATGGGTTTTGCCTTTGGTTTATTTGCCGTTTTCTCCATTTTGAGATACCGCACCGATCCTATTCCCATCAAAGAAATGACTTACTTGTTTATTGTCATTTCAATAGCCGTCATCAATGCCATCTCTTTGAAAAAAGTAAGTTATGTTGAATTGCTGTTTATCAATTTTGTCATTGTTTTTCTCACCAATTTCATCGAAGCAATCTGGCACAAGCGCCAACTCAAACTGATGAAAGTTGACTACTTAGGCAAAGAAAACCTGCATACCAACCGGCATAAATATCTCATGCAGGATCTGCAAAAACAGACCGGACTTGATATTCAGTGGTTTGAGATCACCTCATGCAACCTCAATAAAGGAACTGCTACAATAAAGCTGTTTTATAAAGAACATAATTAACTACAACAAATAATTCTAATGAAAATTAAACTAATCATTCCCGTGATCATAGCTGGTATGCTCTTTTTTTCGCCAGCTTTTAGCCAGAACCTCGACAATGAGTTGTGGATGGATGTAGGAGCATCAAAAAAATTGTTCAAAAACGCTAAATTGGAGCTCGAGTTGGCACACCGAAGAGACAACAATTTAGCCTCCACAAAAGTGTTTTATTTTGAGCCGGCTTTTGAATATGAAGCCGTTAAAAACCTAAGCCTGAGTGTTTCTTACCGCTATTCTATTAAACCAAATAAAACCAATGGCAACAGGCTCAGTTTCGCAGCACAGTATGGTTTTAAAATCATCGATGATTTAAAAATAAGCTACCGGTTGAAGTACCAGAGCGACTTTGATCCGATAGATCCTGCAGAAAAGGCCCTGCGAAATAAAATAAAACTGGCATATAACCTCTCGAAAAAGGTAGATCCCTATTTTGCCTTTGAAATGCACTATAATATGGACGCCTTACAAAAGGAATTTGAACAGACCCGCCTGGCATTTGGTGCAGAAATTGACTTGCCCAAAGGGCATGATATCGCGGTTTATTATATGTTTCGACGCAAGTTTAACGTGAAAAATACGGGCAATATCAATACCATCGGAATTGGGTATAGCCTGGGAAATATAAAAGGCAAAAAAGGAAAGAAAGGTAAAAAAGGCAGTGATAATTAATGGCTGTCAATAAAACCCATGTGTGAATCATCGAAGACGAGTTCCACCCGTCTGTTGAGGGCACGACCCGGGCTGTTATCATTAGTAGCCAGGGGGAGCTCCTCTCCAAAATAGCTGATTGAAAGCCTTTCCGGAGGCACGCCATATTGTTGCAGCAATGAGGCCACAGAAAGCGATCTGTTTTCAGACAGAAGCAGGTTGTAATTATCGGCCCCTTTTGCATCAGTATGGCCTTTTATTTTCACATGGATTTGTCGTTCTTTTTTAAGTATTTCGGCCACTCTTTCCAATATGGTGTTGGCTTCTGAGGTTATATTATATTTGTCAAATTCGAAGTGTACACGGGTAAGTGAATCCGGAATATTTATGTTTTTCCTTTCCTTCCCGGCCTGTGTTATCAGCTCTTCTTCTGTAATCTTGTCCATTTCTTCATTTATGCCCTGAAGGAATTCCTGTTCCGCCAGCAGGTTTTGACGTTCCTCCGCTGAAATTTCTTCATGCCGCAACTCGGGAAGTTCCTGTGGAAAATGTCTATCGAGGGAAGCTATGATCTGACCACTGCTAATGAATGAATGGGCCTCAAGAAAAACCCCTGAATCATATATCCCATCCGACACATCTGCGATGGCCATTTTAATGTGATACTTTTGGTTGGGGATTACCCGCATTCTGGCTGTAAGAACAGTTGTAAATCCGTCGTATTGTAAGTCATAACTGGCTTCTACGGGTTCCTTTCCATAGTCCCTGTTCTTTACATACTTTTTGTCCCGCTCATCCCAAATCAGCATATCGAAGGTATTGAGGTAATTATTATCCTTGAAATATTTTTTATTCAGCTGACTATTGATGGTATTGATGGTTATGGGCGTCAGGTCGTCTTCAAGCCTGGCCACATTAGTTACATGGTTGGAGCCTACTTTATTAATAAAAAAGCCAAACACATCGTTATATTTGGAACCTACGTATTCATCATATTCTTCTGAAGCAAAAACAAAGCGAAAGGTCAGGTCTTCTGAGACGGTAACAAAATCAAATTCAAGTATGGCCGCATCATATGTCCTGCCCCGGGCAATACTTTCCAGCGTCTCATCGCCTGTCATGTAATTGTACGATCCGGCAAACTGCGATCTGTTCGGGCCTTTTGCCATGGCAACATCTCCCGTCGAAAGTAAAATTCCTTCATTGAGTCCCAGCATCCGTGTGCTGTCCAGGAAATGACAAATTGCATTGGGTGAACCTGTATACCGGATATCACCTACTTCAACACCATCGCCAAGTAAAACATCACGCACCAGCTGACCTGGTGACAACTGATCGTCAACAATCAACTGCCCCTGAACATAGAATACATGGGAAAGCAACAGACAACACAAGCAAGCACTTATTCTACTCATCGGGTTTCTCATGAAGCTATAAAGTTATAATTTTCACGGAAAAAATTAAAAGTTTATTTTCCTTTTTATCGAACGAAGAAAATCCGGATATTTCCTGCGGGTATCGTGGAACTATAGGTTTTCAGCGCTTCAAATAATATAGTGTTCCATCACAAAACCGCCCCACCTTTTTCATAAGTGAAAGGAAGAAAATGCTCACCTTCTACACAGCCAGCGGCAATCTGATAACATTTTAGAGGCCATTGTTTCTTCGTTGTTTTGTACTATGCAATGCTCCCAAAACTCCGCCAATGAATTATTCATTATGTTACCCTCCATGAAATATATTTTTTTAACTTGAACAGATATTACCTAAAATCCGCAAGCGTATTTTAGGCATTAAAGAAAAAGGCGTTTTCCCGCCCTCAGGGCGGGAAAACATTTAAAATATGCTATTTTTGGTGCACTTGAATAAGTGAGTGGTCTTTAGATTAAAAACGTAGAATTCTGTTATATTTCGAACATTATTAAATGTTCCTTAAAGCCGCCTGCGGATTTAAGGTATTAACTCAAATCAGATTACACATGGACAAAAAAGTAGGCATAGGCATTGTAGGCTCCCGGTTTATTTCCACCATACATGCCGAATCACTCAAGATGGTGCCCGCGGCAGAAATACGCGGGGTCACCTCCCCAACGGAAGGTCATGCGCGGGCTTTCGCAGAAAAATACGGCATTCCAAACTACTTCACCTCTGTTGATGAAATGTTGAAAATGGACGATATCGACATGATCGTAGTGGGTGCACCCAACAGGTATCATTGTGAAATCACTGTTGCTGCTGCTAAAGCGGGAAAACACGTGGTGGTTGAAAAACCGCTATGCATGAATCTCGCCGAGGCCGATGAGATGATCAGCGCCTGTAAAACGGCCAACGTTAAATTGATGTACGCCGAAGAACTCTGCTTTGCCCCCAAGTATGTCCGCCTAAAAAGCCTGCTCGATGAAGGTGCACTGGGCGATCCTATATTTTTAAAACAGTCTGAAAAACATGACGGACCCCATGCAGATCATTTCTGGGACGTCGAAAAATCTGGAGGTGGTGTCACTATGGATATGGGTTGCCACGCGGTTGAGTTTTTTCGATGGATGCTGGGCCGGCCAAAAATAAAATCTGTTTATGCCCATATGGACACACACGTGCATAAAGACAAAACCAAAGGCGATGACAATGCCATCATTATTATTGAGTTTGAAAATGGAGTAACGGCCATGGCCGAGGAAAGCTGGACCAAGCTGGGTGGCATGGACGATAAAGCTGAAGTTTTTGGCACCAAAGGCCAGGCTTATGCCGACTTGCTTCGTGGTAATTCCATCCTCACCTACAGCACTCAGGGTGTAGGGTATGCCGTAGAAAAGGCCGGAGACACTACCGGGTGGAGTTTTACTATTTTTGAAGAAGCCTGGAACTATGGTTTCCCTCAGGAATTCGCCCATTTTGTGGATTGTGTTAAAAACAACAAAACACCGGAAGTAACTGGTGAAGATGGCCGGGCGGTACTGGAAGCCATTTTTGCTGCCTATGAATCAGCGGGTAAAGGGAAAAAAGTCTATCTGCCTTTTGAAACGAAAGCGAAAAAACCGTTTGATTTGTACATTAATCAGTGAAAAATCACCGGGTATCAGTATGAAGACGGCACCCTGAGTGAAGACGAATGATCCTTATTTGCCCCTGCTTATGACTTCAACGAACAATGATTTCACGGTTTCATGACGACATTACATCATCGAATATCGTATCATTGCATCATTGAATACTGAATCGTTGAAAATTTGTTTCTTCAATAGCGCCAAAACCTGGGGAGGTGGTGAAAAATGGCACCTCGAAACAGCCCTGTTTCTTCGAGACCAGGGACATGAGGTCACCGTATTTACCAACCGCAACAGTGAACTCTGTAAGAGGGCTGAAGCGGCCGGTTTACACACCCTACAGACCCGTATTACGAATCTTAGCTTCATTAATCCACTAAAAATGAAGGAGCTTACGTTTCAATTTGGGCAAATGCAGTTTGATATGATCATCATCAACCTGTCGGCTGATTTAAAAGCTGCCGGGATGGCCGCTAAACGAGCCGGTGTCAAAAGAATAGTTTATCGGCGAGGCAGTGCCATCCCGGTGAAAAACTCCTTCCTCAATCGATATTTATACCATCGTGTCATTACCGAAATCATTGCCAACTCGGAGGCCACCAAAAGAACACTTCTTGTAAACAATTCAAAATTATTCCCCGAAGAACGGATTACTGTCATTTATAACGGCCTTGATTTTGCCAGCTATCCCCCGCTTCCTGAGGCACCGCGCCATCAGGAAGTCATTATCGGCAACCTGGGGCGCCTGGTGACACAAAAAGGGCAGGACATGCTCTTAAAAATGGCACGTGAACTACTGGATCAGCAGGTCAGGTTCCGGTTGGTCATTGGTGGTGATGGCCCCCTGTTGGATAAACTAAAACAGGAGGTCAATCGGCTGGGGCTTCATGACGTTGTTGAGTTCAAAGGATTTATAGCAGACGTCCCGGCTTTTATGCAATCACTTGACATTTTTGTTCTTCCATCGCACTGGGAAGGCTTTGGATATGTCATTGCAGAGGCCATGTACTATTCCAAACCGGTTGTGGCCTTTAACATCTCCAGCAATGGGGAGCTCATTGAAAATAACCAAAGCGGCTTTTTGGTTGATTACCCCAATGTCAATCTCCTGGCTGAAAAAACCGTTTTGTTGATCTCCAATGAGAAGCTCCGCCACGAGATGGGACGAGCAGGCCGGAAAATCGTAGAAGAAAAATTCTCAATGCACGTGGCCAGGGAAAAACTGGATAGGTTTATTGCCGGGGGCAATATTTAGAAATCAAATAAATGGTTTTTTTTCTTCCTCTTTGGTTCCTTCTTCTGACTCCCGCCACTTACTTCTCTCCAATTCCGACCATCAACTGTTCATAAACGCACAGTGCATTTTGTCAGATCTCATTTTTTTCGGCTGAAGAAGCCTTTTTTAATCTGGCATAGCCTTTGAATAATAATCTTTAGTGAATTAAACAAAACCCCAATGCGTTGGGGCAAGGTCAAAAACTCATTATTATTTTAAGATGTAAAGAAAAGGGGCACTGCTCCTTTTTCTTTTTACCCCAAATAAACACTTACAGACGATTAAACCCAAACACCTGAAAATAATGTTCGTTAATCCCTCCCAATGGAACCTCGTGGAATAATACCGGTTGACATGCAACTTAGCCTCATAACAATCGTTAAAAACTAACGCTATGAAAAAAATAACACAATTCTTCTGGTTGTGCAGTGGATCTTACCATGCCATCCTGAAACGGTACCCCTCCGAAAGTGCTAAATATGCAGGTATTGGCGCCACAATATTCTTTACCGGGATCTTTGCCGCCCTTTCTGCCACATATGCCTTTTATACGGTATTCGATGATTACCTCATCGCTGTCCCCGCCGGCATACTATGGGGACTCATGATTTTCAACCTCGACAGGTACATCGTATCCAGTCTGCGTAAAAGGGGTAATTTCAAAAAAGAATTTATCACTGCCCTCCCCCGTCTTGTCCTGGCCCTCCTCATTGCCATGGTCATCTCCAAACCATTGGAGCTTAAAATTTTTGAAAAGGAAATCAACAATGAGATTGTCCTGATGAAACAGGAATTGCGCAAACAACAGGAAATGAGTGTGAGGGATCGTTTTAACCCCCATACCCAATCGATACAAGAGGAAATTAATGCGCTTAATGATGAAATAGAAGCCAAAACCCGGCAACGCGACCAGCTCACGGAAGAGGCCCGGAAAGAGGCTGATGGTACAGGCGGCACCATGCGACGAAGCGCTGGCCCCATTTACAGGCTTAAAAAAGCCGATGCCGACCGGGTGGAAAGGGAACTTTTCGAACTCCGGGAAACGAACCTGTTGCTTATTGACAGGAAGAGGGCACAGATAGACAGTTTGCAATCACAGACATCGCTTGAATTGGTAGGACTGGAAGAAAACGACTTCAAC
>JAOUKJ010000119.1 GCA_029882675.1 Cyclobacteriaceae bacterium | reverse complement strand
CCTGGTTCTTGATTCTTGGCTCTTGGTTCCTGGTTCTTGACTCTTGACTATATCCTCACCCCAAATCCCTGCAACAGCACAATGCGCAGCCCCACATAAAAAATCAACAATGCCGTAAGTAACTTCACCACATCGGGGCGAAAGACTTTGCTTCCTAACCGGGAGCCTATCTGCCCTCCTGCAAAAACAGAAACGACCAGGGGGAGGACAAAAGCCGGATCTACCGACAAACCGGACGAAATAAAAAGACCGGACAAGCCCGCCATGGAATTGACAAGGATGAAAAAACTCGACAAGGCTGCTATTTCGCGAGGTGTTCCCCATTGGGTAAGATGAAGGAGTGGGGAGAGGAAAATACCTCCTCCGATGCCCACCAGCCCGGATAAAAATCCCACAGCACCTCCTATACCGCCATTCACCAATGGTGATAGTGAATTGACCCTGATCTTCATTAAAATCTGTTTTCGGAGCACTTCAATGACCATCAGCAAAGCGGCCAGGATCAATGAGGAACCCAACAACATCATAAATCCCTTTTCTGACATCTGTACAAGTCCTCCTGCAAAGGCCATGGGAATACTGGCCAATACAAAAGGCCATACTTTTTTAAAATTCAGGTGACCCTGCCTGTAAAAGAGGTAGGTTCCGCTGGTCACAACAATGATATTGCAGGTAAGGGCCGTTGATCTCATGAGCAGTGCGGAAATACCAAAAACAGCCATCAGGGCCAGATAACTGGATCCTCCCCCAAAACCAACCGTTGAATAGAAAAGGGCCACAAGAAAAAAAATAATGATCAGTTCTGTGTTCTCTATCATTTTGCTAAATAGTTTTTATTCCATTTCTCTTCATAAGCCTACAATTTTCATATTTTGCGCAAATATTTAAAAAATATGAATAAGATAGAATTTAAAACCCAGGTTCTTCCGCATTTGTTGGCAATAATTGTTTTTTACCTTGTTACGGTAGTGATGTTTCATCCGGCCATATTCAGCAACAAGGCCCTCAACCAACATGACATTACTCAATGGGAAGGATCATCCCGGGAGTTGCGCGACTTCAGAGACCAGACCGGCGAAGAAGGCCTTTGGGCGAACTCCATGTTTTCAGGCATGCCGGCCTACCTGATCAATGTGGAATGGTCTGATCAAATACTGACCTATACTAAAATTATCGGTTCGCTGGGGCTACCCCATCCGGTCAGGAATATATTCCTGGCCTTTGTATCTTTCTACATCATGTTATTGACCTTCCGGGTACGACCACTCATTGCCATCGCTGTTGCCATGGCATTTGGTTTATCTTCCTATATGATAATAGGTTTACAGGCCGGGCATAACGCACGCATTGGTGCCATTGCCTTTATGCCACTTGTCATTGCGGGTATACATGCAGTATTTAGCCGGGATAAAAAACTCCCTGGTTTTACGCTGGCAGCATTGGGTCTGGCACTCCACCTGCGTGAAAACCACCTACAGATCACGTATTACATCTTGCTGATCAGCCTGATATACGGCATCATCCAACTGATCTCTGCTTTTAAAAATAAGGCCTTCCCTCAATTATTCAAAAACACCGCCATCCTGATGTTGGCCGCCATGCTTGCGCTGGGAACATTTTCCGGCAAGTTCTGGACCACCCTGGAATACAGCAAATACTCCATCCGCGGCCAGTCAGACTTGTCGGAAAAAATGTTTACAGAAAGCAGCACAGGCAATACCGACAAAGAAGGGCTGGCCAAATCATATGCCTTCGAGTATAGCAATGGCATTCTGGAGCCTCTTACCTTATTGATTCCCGATTTTTTTGGTGGGGCAAGCTCAAATATTCTTGTCCGGGATGAAGACAGCCAAACCCTTAAGGCGCTGCGCAATGCCCCCGATCCCAATATGGCTCAACAGCTGGTCAACTATACCTCCGGTTATTGGGGCGAACAGCGGAGCACCGCACCCTATTACACCGGCGCAATTATCTGCTTCCTGTTTGCTATTGGCATTGTTTTCGCAGACCGCAAACTGGCCTGGTGGCTGGGCATGACCGCCCTTTTGGGTATCATGCTGAGTTGGGGCGATACCTTTAAGGCCTTCAACTACTTTATGTTTGACTATTTTCCGGGTTACAATAAATTCAGATCTGTGACCTTTGCTTTACTCCTTCCTCTTTTTGCCTTGCCACTGCTTGGTGGCATCGGGCTGGAAAAGCTGATGCAGGAAGGTCTTAGCAAAGCCAACACAAAGAAGTTTTATTATGCCATTGGTGCCACGGCTGGATTTTGTTTGCTCGTTGTATTATTGGCAGGTATGGCCAGTTTTACCAAGACAGGTGAAGAGCAACTTCCCACCTGGTTTTTGAAGGCCCTGCAAAGTGACCGGGAAGCACTGATGCGCAGTGACGCCCTGCGGTCACTGGCATTTATCCTGGCTGCCATCGCGGCTATCTGGCTGGTTGTAAAGGAGAAAATAAACATAACTGTTTTTGGTTTTTTACTTGTTTTCCTGGTCACTATAGACCTTATTGTCGTGGACAAAAGGTACCTGACAAAGGAGGCCTTCGTCAGGAAGTCAAAAAAAGCCATAGACGCAAATGGTGCTGATAACGCTATTTTAAATGATAAAGATCCGGGCTACCGGGTTTACAACCTTTTCGGGGGATGGGCTGAGGCGCGAACCTCCTATTATCATTCTTCGCTGGGAGGGTATCACGGAGCCAAGCTACGCAGGTATCAGGAATTATATGAGCATTGCCTCTTACCAGAGACCAGCAACCTGATTGAAGGCCTCCGTAGTGGAAGTATGGAGTTTAGTCAATACAACACCCTCAATATGCTCAACGCCAAATACCTCACTTTTGGCACTACTGAAAAAGAAGTAATCAGCAATAATCAGGTATATGGTGCGGCATGGCTGTCCAATAACATAAAAGCCGTGAATAATGCCGATGAAGAGATGGCCGGAACTTGTGACCTCACTTCAAAAAATGATGCAGTGATTAACACATCAAAATTTCCGTTGTCAAAAACGACTTTTAGCGCTTCCGGAAGTGTTCAGTTGACTGAAAAACAACCTAATTATCTGAAATACCAGGCTAATATCAGTGATGATGGCCTGATCGTCTTCTCAGAAATATATTATCCCATTGGTTGGACTGCTTCTATTGATGGGAAGGATACAAACATATTACAGGCTAATTATGCACTTCGGGCCATTGAAGCGCCACAGGGCGATCATACCATTGAATTTCATTTTAATCCTGCATCCTACAGGATTGGTGATGTAATCACGCTCATCAGTTGCATCCTCCTTTCATTACTTATTTTATTCAATTTTTATGTACTATGGAAAGGATATAACACACCGACCAGTCCGAATGGTTAATCTAACTGATTTATATAAACCTGCACAATAACCTTTTGATATGAAAGATTCATTTTTTACGTTTCTGTTTTTCTATGGTTTGGTTCTGGCACTTTTCACCCATTGTACTCCCCGGGAGAAATTCGACCTCATCATCAGCGGAGGCATAGTCATTGATGGAACCGGTGAAAAGGGCTTCCCCGCCGATGTTGGGATCACCGGTGACCAGATTACAGCTATTGGTGATCTCAAAAACCGGGAAGCCACCAGGGTAATAGCTGCTGCAGGTATGGTTGTCTCTCCGGGATTCATTGATATGCATACCCATCTTGAGCCCCTCTTCAATTTGCCACTATGCGAAAGCCATGCGCGCCAGGGAGTGACTACAGCCTTAGGCGGACCCGATGGTGGCGGTCCATGGCCTTTTGGCGCTTACCTGGATTCTGCTCAAAATGCAGGTATTGGCATCAACGTGGCATACCTGGTAGGACACAACACGGTAAGGCGAAACATCATGGGATTGGATGACCGACAGCCTACAGACGAAGAGCTGGAGGAGATGAAAAGTCAAATTGTGACAGGGATGAAAGAAGGGGCCTTTGGCATTTCTACCGGATTGAAATACCTGCCGGGCACTTTTTCCGAGATTGATGAGGTAATCTCGCTCTCAAAGGTGGCTTCTCAACACGGGGGTATATATACCAGTCACCTGCGGGAAGAAGGCCTTGGCCTGCTTGCAGGCGTGAAAGAAGCCATCAGTATTGCAAGGGAAGCCAACATACCGGTGGTTCTCACCCACCATAAGGCCATCGGTGTGAAAATGTGGGGTGCCAGCAGTAAAACACTCGCCATGGTGGACTCTGCACGCAACCTGGGTCTTGATATCATGATTGATCAATATCCATATGCGGCAAGCCACACAGGCATTGCCATTCTTATACCATCCTGGGCACTCGAAGGAGGAAATCAAAAATTTACAACAAGATGCAACAACCCTGTACTGAGGGATAGTATCAAAGCCGGAATAATCTTCAACATCCTGAATGACCGTGGAGGCAGTGATTTGCACAGGGTACAGTTCTCCCGCGTTTCATGGCAAGAAGAGCTGGAAGGTAAAACACTCCACGACTGGGCCGAAATGGAAGGGCTTGAACCTACGGTAGAAAACGGTGCCGATCTGGTAATCCGTGCACAACTCAATGGGGGACTGAGCGCGATATACCACGCTATGGATGAAGCCGATGTAGAAAATATTATGAAACACCCCATGACCATGACAGGTTCGGATGGAGCACTCTCCAGGCCCGGCAATGGCCATCCACATCCCAGGGCTTATGGTACCTTTCCCCGGGTACTTGGTCATTATGTACGGGAGAAAAATATTATGACACTGGAAACGGCCATCCATAAAATGACCGGACTTTCTGCTCAACGACTCGGCCTTAGCAACCGGGGCATCATCAAAGAGAACGTCAAAGCCGACATTGTGGTCTTTGACCCAAAGACCATCAAAGACAAGTCAACCTTTGAAAATCCGCATCAATACCCGGAGGGAATTCACTACGTCATCATAAACGGAACATTTGCTGTCGATGAAGGGAATTTCACCAAAAAAGGTAAAGGGGAGGTACTGCGGGGGCCTGCTTTTGTAAAATAGGAAGTCAGCGGACTGCGGGAAACGTCCTACTGTCTTGTGTATCGCACCTTCCTATTCAGGTGACCCTTTAATCCCCCTTTTCTTCAATTTCCGATGCATTTTATTCATAAAAAGGTCACCAGGATCAGATTTTTGGGTCAAATAGTCAGGATCCATTTCTTTCCATAAAGGATGGCCTATAAACTTCTGGTATTCGTGGTGACCAATCACATATTCGATAGGATGTTTATCTATCAGTTGATCGATCAGCCATTTATTGGCCCTGAACTGCTTATTATTTAGTCCTTTCTCCCGGCCCCCGACATTTTCTATTCCAATAGCACAATGGTTCAGGCCTATAACATGCCGGCCAAAAAGGGTATCTGGCATCAATTGAAAAATTTTCCCCTGCCTGTCAATGAGGTAATGAGCAGAGACGTTGAGCATGCTGGCATTTTTTATCGCCGTCCTTGACTCGGGCAGCCTCGTATTGACAAAAGCCCGGTAGGATTCTTCAAAACCCGGGATAGCCGTCCAGTGTACAACAACCACCTTAGGTAATATCGAAGGGGTATCAGGTGTCATTCCGTAATGGCTTTCCATATATTCCAGAGAAAGTCTAATACGTTCCTCATCAAAGGGAACATATTGCTTAATGACTGAGCGACTACAAGCGCTAAAAAACAAGATGGCCGTGAGCGCTAAACAAAACCTTATTTTAATATTCATCTCAAAAAACATTAGTAACAGGGCAATTTGGCATAATATCAAACAAAATAAAAAATCTACTTTAAGCTTTTTATCGCTATATTCACTGTATCACATTTCGATGCTATAATTGAATATAATTTTTCCTATGTTTAACCGTGAATTTGAAGCAAATCATTATATTTGACGCATTATGTTTTAAACACATGAAATTTTAATTATTATTGGGCTTTAAAATAATTGATTAAGCTATGAATAAAGTAAAACTCTTAACCTTGAGTCTATCCACAATATTTATTATCGGGTTGTCTTCCTGCGGATCCGGTAATAAAGAAGAGGGAACTGATAACAGTCAGGAATTTGATGCGGCAGCAGAAGAGAAAGACCTGGCGCAAAGCATTGAAGAAGTCGTATATGACATTCCATCGCCCTCAGAAGTGCCTTATTTACTGCAGGCCACGGGGGCAGAATTTAATGGTTCCCTGGTTAACGGGGTAACTAAAGCTGATAGTTATACTTCAAGCAATGATAAGGCCGCCCTCAATCTTGGTATTTATGCTTCAGATGTAGGATACCTGATCTCGCACGAAAAAGTACAGGATGCCTTAAACTACATGAGTGTTTCAAAGGGGTTGGCTGTCCAGCTGGGACTTGCCGGTCAGTTTGAGCAAAACCTTGTACATCGTTTTGAGGCCAACCTGTCAAATCCGGACTCACTCACCCACCTGCTGGATAACACCATCAATAACTCCTCAGAATACCTGAAGGGTGATGGCAGGAGCAAAATTGCTGCTTTGTTGATCACAGGAAGTTTCATTGAAGGACTTTATATTTCTTCTCAACTCATCAAGAACTATCCAAAAGATATTCTGGACGAAGAATCGCGCAATGCTATCCTTACTCCGCTTATCCGCGTGATCCTGCAACAGGAACAATCAGCCGTTGAAGTATTAAGGATGCTCAATGATATGGAAAAAAGTGATACGGTAAATGACCTGATTGAACAGATTACTACACTCAACCAAACTTATGCTAAGCTTAATATTGAAGAAAAGATCCGTAACAATCAAGGTAATCTGGTCTTTGATGATGTCACTTTAGCGGAAATTACAAGCATAGTAAATAATATGAGAACAAAAATTACCGACTAACCAAAAACCTAAATGAAGATTAAAGAGGGGTTGATTTTTTCAATCCCTCTTTTTTTTACATTAATAAAACATTAAACTTACGTGACAGAAAAACGCAACAAGCCCAACTGAATACTTTCAAATTAATATATCATGAGTGAACCCTTATTAAAAGCAATCATAAAATTGTTTGCCATCGTAGCAAAGGAAGATGAGGTAACACAAACTGAGCGTGATCAGATTGAAGCCTTTTTGAAGGAAAATCTAAACGATAAGGCCGTAGAAGGCTATTTAAAAATGTTTGATGAGTACAGCGATTCTATCATTATAAAAGAAGGAACCGATATAGAAGATGAACTCAAAAATATAAAAAAAATATGCGCTCAGATAAACCTTGAGCTCACACAAAAACAAAAGGCTGTCATTATCCTTGAGCTGATTAATATCATCCTGGCAGATGGTTCCATTTCAAACCGCGAAGATGAATTGGTAATGACTATAGGCAATGCTTTTAATATCACACCGGATGAGATTAATTTAATAAAGAAATTTGTTGTTGGCAGCAGCCCCGCTGAATTATCAAATGAGAATATTCTCATTATTGATAATCAAAGCGAAAATGGCAACAATGAATACAAACATGTTTGTCGGCCACAAATTAATGGCTTTGTTTCCATACTTCACCTTGAAATCTCAGACAGTTATTTCATCTTTTACGATGGCAGTTCTGAAATGTACCTGAACGGTGTTCCGCTAAAGAGAGGGAAAATAGGAATTTTCGCGGCAGGAAGCACCATCCGGGGCACACATGTACCCCCTGTTTATTTTGGCGATATCATTACTAAATTTAAGCAGACGGGCGATGAGCCCAGGATATCCTTTGAGGCTACAAAGATTTCTTACCGTTTTAAAAATGGGAAACTCGGCTTAAGAGATGTCACCATTATGGAAGAATCAGGTAAACTTATCGGCCTGATGGGTGCCAGTGGCGCCGGAAAGTCAACCCTGCTTAATGTTTTGAACGGAACAGATGTGCCTTCTGAAGGTCAGGTATTAATCAATGGCATAGATATTCATAAAGAGACCAAAAAGATTGAAGGCGTTATTGGTTTTGTACCGCAGGATGATCTGCTTATTGAAGACCTCACCGTATACCAGAATCTATATTACGCTGCAAAATTGTGTTTTAGTGACCTTTCAGAAGGAGCCATTCAAAAACTGGTGGTTAAAACACTGAATAATCTGGGTCTGAGGGAAACGAAAGACCTCAAGGTGGGCTCCCCACTGGATAAAACCATTAGTGGAGGTCAACGCAAGCGCCTAAACATTGGCCTGGAGCTCCTGCGTGAACCTTCAGTCCTTTTTGTTGATGAACCGACTTCCGGACTCTCTTCCCGCGACTCGGAAAACATCATGGATTTGCTCAAAGAACTCAGTCTTAAGGGAAAATTGGTTTTTGTGGTTATCCATCAACCATCATCCGATATTTTTAAGATGTTTGATAAACTCGTAATCCTTGACACCGGCGGATATCAAATCTATTATGGCAATCCGGTTGAAGCAGTCATCTATTTTAAACAAATAATAAACCTGATAAATAGTGAACAAGGTGAATGCCATGAGTGTGGGAATGTAAACCCTGAACAGATCTTTAACATTATTGAGACCAAGGTAGTCAATGAATATGGCAATTTTACGAACGAACGAAAGGTAAGTCCTGAACAATGGAATCATTTTTTTGTGGAAAATTGGGAAGCGCCTGAAATAGAAACCAGTCAGGAAAGCCCGCCAGCAGCATTAAGGATTCCAAATAAAGCCCGCCAGGCTAAAATATTCTCTCTTCGCGATATATTTTCTAAACTGAGCAACAAACAATACCTGGTCATCAATTTGCTGGAAGCGCCTATTTTGGCTTTTGTACTGGCTTATATTGTGCGGTATTTTAATGAAGATGACGAACTCAACCTGGGTTATGTCTTTGGCAAAAACCTCAATGTTACGGCCTACCTGTTTATGAGTGTGATCGTCGCCTTATTTATGGGGCTTACGGTAAGTGCGGAAGAGATAATAAGAGACCGGAAAATATTAAAAAGGGAATCATTCCTCAACCTGAGTCGCCTCAGTTACCTCTCGTCCAAAATATCTATTCTTTTCGTCCTTTCCGGCATACAAACCTTTACGTTTGTCCTCGTTGGTAACTTTATACTGGGCATAGACGATATGCTGATCACCCATTGGCTAATCCTTTTTTCAACCTCATGTATGGCTAATGTACTGGGGCTGAATATTTCTTCAGCTTTCAACTCAGCCGTAACTATTTATATACTGATCCCCATTCTACTCATTCCCCAACTTATTCTCAGTGGGGTTGTGGTGAAATTCGACAAGCTCAATCCAACCCTTAACAGCACGGGCAGGGTACCCCTGGTTGGTGAAGTGATGGCTTCCCGCTGGGCCTTTGAGGCTGCCATGGTATCACAGTTTAAGGACAACCCCTACGAGCGTATCTTTTATAAACATGATAAAACCATGGCCGTGGCCGATTATAAAAGAATATATTATATCCCTGAGCTGGAAACCAGACTTGAATATTGCTTCAACAAT
>JAOUKJ010000681.1 GCA_029882675.1 Cyclobacteriaceae bacterium | reverse complement strand
TTTATGAAAGTTTTAAATCTGGCAAAGACTGAGGAGAAATCCTGGACCAGAGGTTGTCGCGTACATCGCGTACTTCTCGTAAAATAGAGCTCCCGGCAACTGTAACTGTAAAGAGGCGTTTTCTCCGTCCCCCGCGTTCCGCAGTGGCCTCTCCCATCTTAGAGGTTACAAAACCTTTTTTTTCCAGGCGCTGAAGGGCGGCATGTGCGGCCCCCGTGGTTACTGTTTTTCCCGTCTGCTTTTCCAGATCTTCGGCAATGACCACGCTGTAAGCGTTGGGCGAAAAGACGGCAACGGTAAGCAATACTATTTCTTCAAACTCTCCAAGATCACTTCTTCTCATTATTGGTGTAATTTATTGTCTGCCTATAAAGTTAAGATTTAGAATTTTTTCTCCGCCTCCCGAGACCCTCGAGCAGTCGGGGGGGAGGCGGAGAAAAAGCCTCAAAATTTCAACATAAACAGCCAGTGTCCGACTTTAAAGGCGGGCACTAATTAGTTATTTGTTCTATTTCGGTATAACAAATATAATACTAAAATATTATTTTACAAATGGGCCCCGGTTTCACGACGTCATACACCCCTGGCTGGCAGGGCGTTACAATGTGGTCTCCTATGAGGATTATCGCCAGAAAAATATCATCGGAGATGTACAATGGTGCAAAGAGAACGGTAAATCATATGTCCCAACGGTCTTTCCCGGTATAATATGAAACCCAACGATTTTTATCCCTTCAGCCGGCTCTTTTCTTCAATGGAGATCGAGGAAAAGGACGCTGATGCCCTTTACAATTACAGGCCCGACTTTAGGCCCGTGTGGAAGAACTGCGCTCAAAGCTGATCAAATACCTGGAGGACGTTAATTCACCGCTGGTAGAAGGAATAAAAGAAAGGGTTTTGGTGAGGTGATCAGGCAAACACAGCCTTCCGGATCAGATGTGAATAATAGCCCTTTTCTCTAAATTAAAAATTTTCGTGTTTTTCAGTCTACCCTCTAAAATGAAAGAAATAACGTTAATTAAGTGAATAACGTTTCTGGAAGTAGCAGAATCTACCTCAGATCTCCACTTCCCCGCAACTAACTGATGCCGGAAAAGGAATAATTAATTATTTCAGACAGCTGTGGTTTACATCGTTAAGTATGTATTTTGTTTTATTAATATAATAATATATTTATTTCTTTTTAATGTTCGTATATTTAATATCTTTACGTAAATAAAAATAACAACCTATAAGGTTTTAAATACCTTATAGGTTTGTAGAAGAAAAAAATGAGAGGTTTAGAAAAATTTGAAACAGGTTCCTACTACCACGTCGTCAACCATGCAGTGGGAAGCGAAAATCTGTTTCGTACAGACGAAAACTACCGTTATTTTCTTAGTCGTTATGCGCATTATATGCCCTCTGTATGCAGCACACTTTGCTACTGCCTGATGCCTAACCACATTCACTTTTTAATTCGTACCCACGAAGAAGAAGTTCTTATCAAACACCCGAAGTACAAAGGAGACTTTCATAAACTTATTATGCAGAATCTCAGCAATTTGCTCAATGCTTATGCCAAAGCATACAACAAAAAATACAATCGCAAAGGAGCATTATGGATTGATTTCACCAAAAGGTTTAAAATCGAAACAGACAGTTACCTGACAGCTGCCATCAATTACATCCACCAAAACCCGGTCAAACATGGATTTACTACAACGCTGGAGGGTTGGAGCCATAGTTCGTTTCATTCACATACTTCTAACAAACTTACTTTACTGTCTAGAAGAGATGTAATAGCGTGGTTTGGAGGAATACGCGAGTATATCAATTTTCATGTTCAAAATACCGCTGCATTAATAGAAGAATGGGAGTATTAATTCAAAACCTTATAGGTTTTTAAAATTTATATAAAATGTTAGCAGATATTACAACATTGACAAGATACAACCACTGGGCAAATCAAAGAATTGCCAATTGGTTACTATCAAATGAATTAGATAAACTGGATCTGGAATGTGACGCCGGTTTTCAAACAATTGGTTTAACAATAAACCATATTTGGGATGCCCAGATTTTTTATCTTTCAATTTTAAAGCAAATTCCCTTCGCTAAAACCCGGGAAAAAACAACTATGATGGCAATTGAAGGACTGGTTGAACAATCCAATGTATTTGCGAATTACTCTTCCGGGTTAAAAGATAAAGAGCTACTTGAATTACGGACAATGAAAACCAAATTTCTGTCAGGGAGTTTTACTCAATATCAATTGATTCAACATTGTATGAACCACAGTACCTATCACAGGGGACAAATAGTTACCATGGGACATCAGCTAAATTTATCAAAAGCACCATCAACAGAC
>JAOUKJ010000118.1 GCA_029882675.1 Cyclobacteriaceae bacterium | reverse complement strand
CCCGTCAGCGTATCGGCAAAATCTTTCACACCAAAAATGACCCCACCAGGAGCTGCAAAAGTTACTTCTGATTTGTCTCTCACGCCGGTTTTGATTAAATAATCATCTGCCAGATACATGATTTTTTGTGGTGCCCCTCCACACTTTATTGGCGTATTAGCCTGTGTAAATAAAGCAGTACCTCCTTTAAACTCCTGAAGTACCTTCCATGTATAATCCGGATCAGTATAGTTACTACACACTCCATTCTTACCAAGTGTATCCTTTAATCCGTCCAGGGCGTCTAAATTGATCTGTATTCCGGGGCAGACGACAAGGTAATCGTAGGTAAGGTCTTCGCCAGATTTTAGCACAACCTTATTATCATCGGGACGAAGTTCCTCCGCAAATTCTTTTATCCATTTGACTCCACTGGGAATATAATGTGCTTCAGGCCGTATGGTGTCTTTATAGTTAAAGGTACCTGCCCCTACCAGGGTCCATGCCGGCTGATAGTAATGTTTATCTGAAGGTTCTACTATTGCTATATCAAGATTTTGTGCTTTGTTACGCAATTGGGCCGCCACCATTAGGCCGGCGGTCCCTCCTCCGATGATCAATATTTGATGATGCTTACTCATAACTTATAATTAATTTATTCAAGTGTAAAATTAGTTTGTAAAGGTAAATAAAAATGTAACCTGTGTTACAATAAACCCTGATACACATCAAGGTTCACTACTCATTAAAATTAACAAAAATGCAAAACAATTGTTTTTTTCGTCTAAACAAAAAAAAGCGCTTAATCTTCAAATTAAGCGCCGTATTGTAATATTTTAATGGCATAATTTTAAGTTATTCCGGGGTGAAAATTTGCCTGAGTTGCTCAAGCTGAACAAGACCAACATGTCTCCAGATCACTTCTCCCTTTCTGAATAAAATTAATGTTGGGATACTTCTCACTCCGTACTTAATTGAAACATTCGGATTTTTATCCACATCTATTTTCAATATTCTTGCCCTTCCCTTCAATTCCCCTGCCAATGTATTTAAAAGAGGAGATTGCAATTTACACGGGCCACACCAATCGGCATGAAAGTCGACCAGTACAGGAAGATCTTCATTAATTATTTCACTAAATTTTGCCATGGTTTTTGAGTTTAAGCTGCCACCTGATTAGTTGTGGCAGCTGATTTGTGAATGGGACCCCTAACATTATAACAATGTAGAAGGACAGACGTATTCTGTCGTCTTCAGTCCCGCTTTTTCCATTGCATCAAATCCTCCCTCAATATCCACGAGCTTAAATCCGCGGGATTTCAGAATAGAAGCAGCAATCATTGATCTATAGCCACCTTTACAGTGGATGTGATATGTTTTTTCCCTGGTTAGCTTATCCATATTCCTGTTGATGAAATCAAGTGGAAAGTTTTCAAACCCGGGGCAATATTGCGCATCATATTCACTTTTCTTTCGCACATCCAATCCATTAAACGTTTCGGATTCCATTGCATCAGCCACCTGAGCAGAAGTAATTTGTTGAATTGTTTCCACTTCTTTGCCCGCTTTTTGCCAGGCCTCAAATCCACCCTCAAGATAACCCAGGGTGTTATCATAACCCACTCTAGACAACCGCGTAACGGCCTCTTCCTCATTTCCAGGCTCAGCTATTATCAAAATAGGCTGATTTATATCTGTGATCAGGGTACCTACCCAAACAGCATAAGAGCCATTTAGTCCGACAAAAATGGAATTGGGCACATGGCCATCACGGAATTGGTGATCCATACGTGTGTCTATCACAACAGCGCCTTCAGCATTGGCTACTTCCTCAAATTTATCGGGTGACAATCCCACAAGGCCTTTCTCCAACACATGATCAAAACTATTATAACCTGTTTTGTTAATGACAGCATTTTTAGGAAAATATTGAGGAGGATCAACTAATCCTTCAGTTACTTCCTTTACGAACTCTTCCCGGCTCATGTCTGCCCTCAATGCATAATTAAATTTCTTTTGGTTTCCCAGGGTATCCGTAGTTTCCTTGCTCATGTTTTTACCGCAAGCAGAGCCTGCTCCATGTCCTGGATAAACGATCAACTCGTCCGGCAAGGTCATAATTTTATTACGCAGAGAATCAAATAATAAACCGGCCAGATCTTCGCGTGATAAATCAGATTTCACCGCCAAGTCAGGGCGTCCTACGTCACCAATAAACAAGGTGTCGCCAGTAAAAAGCGCTGTTTCCTTACCATTTTCATCCATTAAAAGGAAAGTAGTAGACTCCATCGTATGACCAGGGGTGTGAAGCACCTTTATGATGACATCTCCTACTTTTAGTTCTTCTCCATCAGCGGCCACATGCACATCATATTCAGCTTTGGCAGTAGGACCATAAACAATTGTCGCTCCGGATTTATTTGCAAGATCAAGGTGACCACTTACAAAATCGGCATGAAAATGTGTCTCCAATACATACTTAATCTGTGCACCATCCTCTTTTGCCCTTCTCAAATAGGGTTCAGTTTCCCGCAAAGGATCAATGATCACAGCCTCTCCCTTCGACTCGATGTAATAAGCTGCTTCAGCCAAACAGCCCGTATAAATCTGTTCTACTTTCATTATTATATATATTTTTAATTAGACATTAAATCATTGTACACACAAATATAGGGCAACCATAAGAGTGACACAGTGATAAAAGTTACACTGACGCGAAAGAAGCAGCAAAGGAAGAAATATCAGAAAAATGAATAAGTAAGGCCAGCCCTGAAAGACAAGGGGCTCCCGTACTCCTGCGGTTTATGTAGCAAGTCATATAAGGCCAACATAAGAAAGCCTGCCCGCTCATTTATGGGCGTATAGTAACCCCCACCAATATACATGGCGCTATCCCAAATCCGGGGACTATTAGTATTAAAGATATCAGATTTATAACTTAGGTTTTCATACTCAGTATAGGCGAAAATTTGACGAAAAATATTTTGTCTCAAAAAAAACCTGTAACCATACACGTTGGTTTGCTCATTGTATAGCCGTAGTTTATAATACTGGTAGGTCATTCCAGTACCCACTGAAGTTGAGTTGGTCATCATGACACCCAAAGATGGAGAAGCCCCTATCAGAAATCTGTAGTCGTCAATGGCAAAATCCATTCCCCCTCCTAAATACAATCGATCTTTAAAAGGGGTATCACCGTTAATTTCTCCACTTACCTGTCCATAACCACTAAAGGCTGTCAGAAAACCTAAAAAGAAAAATACGAAAGGCTTCATTTCTATTCCTCTTCGACAATAATATAGATATCTTCGTTATCTTTTTTCATCAAGTACTTTTCGCGCGCATATTTTTCAAGGAGCCTCGGGTCATTATTGCGCTCTTCGTACTGTTGCTTGATCTGAATAATATTTTCCTGATAATATTCCTTTTGTTTTTCCAGCTCGCTTAGCTTGGTACTCAGTCTAACCTGAGAAATCCAATCATTGGAGTCAATAAGGAACATCCATACAATGAAGAAGATGCCCGTTAAAAAATAAAAGTTTCGAAAAATACGGGGCCATTTCATAAAATATTGATCTATAAACCTTTCACAAGGTAGTGAAAAACATTAAATAAATAAAAAAATTATCATCACAACCCCACAATGGAAAGGAAGAATCCTGTCTTAAATAAATTGTTTTAGTAATGAGTATGGGGTCTGAAAACAAAATCCTTCATTTATTGTATACACTGATACAATAAATGAAGGAACAAGTTGTTTTAATATATTCTACCGAAACCCTGGGCCTGGAAACACAGCCATTTCGCCTAATTCTTCTTCAATGCGAAGTAACTGGTTGTATTTAGCCATCCGGTCAGACCTGGATGCGGAACCCGTCTTTATTTGACCGGTGTTAAGGGCCACAGCCAAATCAGCAATGGTACTATCTTCCGTTTCACCTGATCGGTGCGACATAACACTGGTATAAGAATTCTTTTTAGCCAGGTTTACCGCATTAATCGTTTCTGTCAGCGATCCAATCTGGTTTACTTTTATCAGAATAGAATTACCTACTCCCTTTTCAATTCCATTTTGTAACCGATTGACATTTGTCACAAACAAATCATCTCCTACCACCTGCACTTTTTCACCAATAGATGCTGTATGCTTTTGCCAGCCATCCCAATCATCTTCATCCATACCATCTTCGATAGAAATGATAGGATACTTCTTCACCCAATCAGCCCAATAATTCACCATTTGATCTGAAGTGAGTTTATCACCGGTAGAAGCAAAGTGGTACACACCTTCTTCAGCATTATAAAACTCTGAAGTGGCTGCATCCATAGCAATAAATACATCCTCACCGGGACGATAGCCTGCTTTTTCAATAGCGGTTAACACCACCTCAATGGCCTGCTCATTTGATTGTATATTAGGTGCGAAGCCACCTTCATCCCCAACATTCGTTGAAAGGCCCTTATCGGACAATACTTTTTTCAGATTATGGAAAATCTCAGTACCCATTCTCAACGATTGAGAGAAGGAATCAGCATTTACAGGCATTACCATAAATTCCTGAAAATCTATGGCATTATCTGCATGGCTTCCACCATTCAAAATATTCATCATAGGTACAGGTAATGTGTTGGCGTTTACGCCACCAATATACCTGTAAAGTGATTGACCGGATTCCATTGCCGCAGCTTTTGCAATAGCCAGTGAAACACCCAGGATAGCGTTAGCTCCTAACTTTGATTTATTGGGGGTGCCATCGAGTTCAATCATGATCCTGTCCAACAGATTCTGTTCAAATACAGAATACCCTACAATTTCTTTTGTAATGCTGGTATTCACATTATCTACAGCCTGCAAAACGCCTTTTCCGACAAATCTGGATTTATCATTATCGCGGAGCTCAACGGCTTCATGCTTTCCGGTTGATGCCCCTGAAGGAACAGCAGCCCTTCCAAAGGCTCCGGTTTCGGTATAAACATCTACTTCCACTGTAGGATTACCACGGGAGTCAAGTATTTCTCTTGCCTTTACTTCTGATATTAAGCTCATCTTATGTGTTTTTTATTAAGGTAATAAACTGATCAAATAAATACCGGGAGTCGTGCGGCCCCGGTGAGGCTTCCGGATGATATTGAACAGAAAATGCACTTTTCCCTGCAACTTTAATTCCGGCAATGGTATTATCATTCAGATGTATATGGGTAGCGTTAACGACAGCTGAATTTTCCACATCTTTCTCACTAATTACAAAACCATGATTTTGCGAGGTCACTTCACATAAACCCGTTTCAATGTTTTTAATGGGATGATTAAGCCCCCGGTGACCATGATGCATTTTATAAGTAGATATACCACAAGCCCTGGCGATAACCTGATGTCCAAGACAAATACCGAATACGGGTTTGTCGGCATCTAATATATTCTTCACCGTATCTACTGCATAATCCATCACGGCAGGATCTCCGGGCCCATTGGATATGAAGTACCCTTGCGGATTCCAGGCTTCCATAACATCAAAGGTGGTTTGAGAAGGGAAAACTTTTATATAGCATCCCCTGTCTGCCAGGTTTTTTATAATACTTCTTTTCACTCCGAGATCCAGTACAGCTATTTTAATTTCTGCGTTTTCCTCGCCTATAAAATATGGTTCGTCCGTACACACTTTGGAGGCTAACTCAAGACCTACCATTGAGGGAATTTTTTTTAACTCCTCTTTCATTTCTTCGGCACTCAATTCAGAAGAGATGATGACATTCATTGCGCCTTTGCTCCTGATATGCCTTACCAATTTTCGCGTATCCACATCTGAAATACCTACTACATTATTTTTTTCCAGATAATCCTGCAGGCTTTCTTCAGCAGAATATCTACTAAATATGGAAGAATATTCATTGACAACCAAACCACTTATTTTCACGCCATCAGATTCCTGTTCATCATTGATCACGCCATAATTTCCGATATGAGAAGCCGTATTAATCACGACCTGTCCAAAATAGGATGGATCGGTATAAATTTCCTGATAGCCGGTCATTCCGGTGTTAAAACAAATTTCACCTCCACTGGTTCCTTTTTTTCCAATGGATACACCTTCAACCAATAAACCATCTTCTAGCAGAAGACGTGCCTTATCTTTCTTTTGTTGTAGCATGTGTAGCCCCGCTTTTAAATTAAATTGTGACAAAATTAACAAAAATTAAGGGATTAGAAATGATTCTAATCCCTTAAAATTTAAACCCGATGAATGATTGAATTCAAAAGTGTTAAGTCTACTTTCACTTATTCCTTATCATCACTTTTTTCATCTGGTTTTTCAGTATTTTCAGCTTCCGAATCGTCGGTATTTTCAGTTGTTGCTACAACATCTTCTACTTCAACATCTTCCACTATTACATCGGCCTTCACCTCTGCAGTTTTGGTTTCAGCTTTCACTTCATCCTCTTTTTTTCCACCCCTGCGACTTCTTCTGGTTTTAGGCTTTTCAACTTCTTCTTTTCTTGAGTAAATCTCATTGTAGTCAACGAGTTCAATCATGCACATGTCTGCATTATCACCTAACCTGTTTCCAAGTTTAATGATTCGCGTATATCCTCCAGGCCTGTCAGCTACTTTTTCGGCTATTTCTCCAAACAGAGAAGTTACAGCATATTTATTCTGAAGATAGGAAAAAACCGTTCTTCTAGAATGCGTAGTATCCGTTTTTGATTTTGTAATCAATGGCTCTACATATTTCCTTAAAGCCTTTGCTTTCGCCACAGTGGTTGTAATCCTTTTAGACTCAATCAATGAATTAGCCATATTTGCCAACATTGCTTTCCTGTGTGAGGTAGTCCTACCAAGGTGATTTATTTTTTTACCGTGTCTCATCGTTCAATTATTCTTCTTCTAGTTTATATCTCCCCAGATCCATTCCAAAGGTAAGTCCTTTTTCCTGTACCAGTTGTTCAAGTTCAGCCAATGATTTTTTACCGAAGTTTCTGAATTTCATCATGTCAGAAATTTCCAGTCGAACCAGGTCTCCCAATGATTTTACATCAGCGGCTTTGAGGCAGTTGTATGCCCTTACCGAAAGGTCAAGATCATTCAAAGGCGTCTTCAACAGTTTCCTCATATGCAACATTTCCTCATCTACCTGCTCTATTTCACCGCGCTTTTCAGTTTCAAGTTCAATAGACTTATCAGAGAACAACAAGAAATGTTGTATAAGTATGTGGGCTGCACCTTCAAGGGCTTTTTCAGGATGAATAGAACCATCCGTTTCTATATCAAGTAAAAGCTGCTCATAGTCGGTTTTTTGTTCCACTCTGGTGTTTTCAACACTGTATTTAACATTTTTGATGGGAGTAAATACAGCATCAATAGGAATGTACCCAAATACTTGCTCAGTCGGTTTGTTTTCTTCTGCGGGCAAATAACCTCTACCCTTCTCAATATTAAGTTCAATTTCGAAGTCAGCAGAACTATCTAAATCACAAATCACATGTTCGGGATTTAGTATTTCAAAGGCAGCGGTAAACTTGGCTATATCACCTGCTTTAAATTGTTCCTGATTTTTAACAGAAACCACAATTTTATTATCAAAGGATTCGCCTATTTTCTTAAACCTTACCATCTTCAGGTTAAGAATGATGTCAGTCACATCTTGTATAACACCTTCAATGGAAGTGAATTCATGCAAGACACTGGGAACTTTTATACCCGTAATGGCATAGCCTTCAAGCGAAGACAATAAAATCCGGCGTAATGCATTCCCTATAGTAACACCATATCCTTTTTCGAGTGGCTTGAATGTAAAAAGTCCATGAAAATCATCAGCTTTTTCCATTGCTACCTTGTCAGGTATTTGAAATGGTAATATTGACATTATCTTTATATAGTTTAATTATAGCTACCAGGAGCTGATTCTGAACAAAATATTATTTAGAATAAAGTTCAACGATCAATTGTTCGTTGATGTTTTCGGGGATCAAATCCCGTTCAGGAATAGAAATTACTTTTCCTGCCATTTCAGTTGCCTCCCATTCTAACCAAGGGTATTTTCTGTTGCTATAAACCGCCAGGCTTTCAGTAATAATTTCAAGTGTTTTAGACCTTTCTCTAATGGCAACAACGTCTCCTGGTTTCAACGAATAGGAAGGTATATTCACCACCTGACCATTTACAGTAACATGTTTATGTAATACCAATTGTCTTGCCGCCCTTCTTGTGGGAGACATGCCAAAACGGTAAACCGTATTATCCAATCTTGATTCTAACATTTGAAGCAACACCGCACCTGTAATACCACCTTTACGTGATGCCTTTTCAAACAAGTTAGCAAACTGCTTTTCCAAAACACCATAGATGAATTTTGCCTTTTGCTTTTCAGCTAATTGTGTTGAATATTCAGAAGGCTTTCTTCTTCTGCTCCGTCCATGTTGTCCGGGAGGATAATTCTTTTTCTGAAGCGCTTTGCTTGGTCCGAAAATTGGTTCTCCAAACCTTCTTGAAACCTTTACTTTGGGGCCTCTGTATCGTGCCATTATATAATATTCTGGTTAATTATTTTACAATCATTCAAAATTAAACCCTTCTTCTCTTTGGGGGTCTGCAGCCATTATGAGGTAACGGCGTAATATCCTTGATGGTAGTGATTTCAATGCCAACACCCTGGATCGCCCTTATTGCCGACTCTCTTCCTGAGCCTGGGCCTTTTACAAACAGCTCTACCTTTCTCAATCCCAAATCATAGGCTTTTTGTGCACAATCCTGTGCTGCTACCTGCGCGGCGTAAGGTGTATTTTTCTTAGACCCTTTAAAACCCATTTTTCCAGCCGATGCCCAGGAAATTACCTGTCCACCCGTATTGGTCAATGAAATAATGATGTTGTTAAATGAGGCTTTTATGTGTACCTGGCCTATGGCCTCTACAACAACTACCCGCTTTTTTGCTTTGTCTTTTCGCTTTTGTGCCATTACTTATTTATTATTTAACAGCTTTCTTTTTGTTAGCTACAGTTTTTCTTCTCCCCTTTCTTGTACGGGAGTTATTTTTTGTTCTTTGTCCCCTTACAGGCAATCCTTTACGATGGCGTAGTCCACGGTAACATCCAATATCAAGCAAACGCTTAATACTCATTTGGACTTCAGACTTTAGTACACCTTCTACTTTAAAGTTTTCTGTAATTAATTTACGGACTGTATTCGCTTCATCTTCAGTCCATTCATGTACCTTCTTGTTCTTATCAATATTGGCGTCAGCCAATATTTTCAGAGCAGAACTTTTACCTATTCCAAATATATAGGTAAGGGCTATCTCGCCTCTTTTATTATCGGGTATATCAACTCCGGAAATCCTTGCCATAATATTATCCTTGTCTTTGTTTAAACCGTGGATTCTTTTTATTAATCACATAAAGCCTGCCTTTTCTCCTGATGATCTTGCAGTCGACGCTTCGCTTTTTTACTGATGCTCTAACTTTCATGTTTATAATCTTTAAC